>JAGOBP010000202.1 GCA_017999195.1 Thermoflexales bacterium | reverse complement strand
AGATCGGGCGGCAGCGGTTCGGAGCCGGTGAGGACGGCTTGCACGGACACCTCGTCAGCCTGGGCGTGATCGCGCTGCGCGGTGAGTTCGATGGCGAGCAGTTGATCGCCGACGGTGACCGCATCGGATAGGAGCAGTTGGGTGACCGGGCCGACACTCAGCGCCTCATCGGCGCGCACCAATAACGGCTGCGGTGCAAAGAACAGCCGGTGCAAATAAGTCACATTGATTGAGATGGACAAGCCAAACGCTTGCCCGGTCAACGTCGAGCGCAAGCGCGTCAACCAGGGCTGATCCGCCGCCAGCGGCGGCAGGAACGATAGCGTGGGCCGGGCGGGCACGGGGATGGACGGCAATTCACCCGCACTCTCGGCGGCAAGCGTATCGAGCAGCACGGCACATGTTTGGCGGCAGCGCGCACACGTGGTCAGATGCGCGGCCACGCGCACAGACATGGCCCGCTCGGACAACTCGTCGTCAACGGCCACATCCAGTATCGATTCAACCTCCGCGCAGGTCAGCGCCGGTTCGGCGGGGGACGGTCCATCCTCATCCAGCGCGGCGAGGTCGACGGCCAGGCGGCGCAAACGCGCGGCCCATGGCCCGGGCTGGCTCAGGCGGCGACGTAGTTCATCTACGGGCGAGGCATTAGCGGTCGCCATGATACGGCTCCTGAGGAGGATTTACTTGTTCTAATGTAGTTCCGGCGTCAAAGCTTTCGCGCATCAAAATCGACTTGAGTTCCAGCAAAGCCCGGTGCTTCAGATTGTAGACCGCCTGCACGCTGCGGCCCAAGCGCTGCGCCACTTCGGGAATGCTGCGCTCGTTGAAGTACAGTTCGATCAGCACCCGCTCTTGAGTGACACTGGATAGTTGATCCAGCGCGGACAGTAACCACTCGCGCACTTCGGGCTGGTCAAACACGCCAGCACTGGGATCGGCCAATAGTTCGTGCAGCGAAAATTCTGTGCCCGGTTCGGCGGTCGGCGCACCTTCCAGCGACTCGACCTGCGAATTGCGATCGAGCAGATCGCGCGACCGTTGATAGCGCTGCCAGATGATATTCTTTAGAACCAGGGTCGCCCAGGCATCGAAACTGACATCGTACGGAAAGGTGCTGCGGAAGATGGCTTCACAGGCGGCCTGGGCAAACTCGATCGCTTCGGGTGCGGTGGCGGGTGAAGTGGTGATGCGGTTCAGCAGCCACTGCGCGCGCTGCGCCAATTGTTGGAAAAGCCGCGTCCACGCGTCCGCCTCGCCCGCTGCCAGCCGATCGAGACGGTCATGTTCGACGATGAACGTCGCGATGACCCGGTCGATATACCGCTCGATCTGTTCCGGTGCGGTCGTCGCCAACACGCGCTGCGCCCGGCCCGATTGGACATTACGCGCGACGATGGCCGTGATCCGCTGAATCAACGCGGCGTGTGACAGATCGAGCGTTGTGAGTTGCTCGGGGGCCGCCCACTGTGCGACGCGGCGTTCGCAGTGCAGACGCAGATTGGTGGTAGTCAAGGTGGACACACTATCCAATAAGTCGCTGAAGAGTTTATACCGACGATAATGAATTGAGTGCGGCAAAATGTATCACGAGCAGCGTGTTTGGTCAATCGGGTGTGAATGGGCCGACGCCCAAACGATATGGCTCAACCTGTACGGGCGTGGTCACGATCGCGCCGGTGTCCGTCATCAATACATTGACTTCGCTGCGGATGCCCAGATGCCCGATATAAACACCCGGCTCCACGGTCACGGCCAGCCCCGATAGTAATTGGCGCGTATCATGCGTTTCCCAATCGTCCAGATTGACGCTGGGGCCGTGCGGCATATTGCGGCCTAAACTGTGGCCTAAACGATGCCTGAAGGCGGCCCCATAGCCGCGTGCCGTAATGAGATCGCGCGCCGCCCGATCGACCTCCCAGCCTGCGCGGACGGCGCGGGTCGTCAGCAGGTGCAGCGCCCGATCGCGCGCATCGCGCACAGCGGCCCACACACGCCGATACTCGTCCGTCGGTTCGCCCGCAAAACCCACCCACGTGATGTCGGCCATCGGTCGATCTGCAAAGCCCGCCCACAGATCGATCAACACGCATTGCCCGATTTCTAAGGCACGATCCGTTTCGGGGCTGGGCGCGTAATGTCCATCACTGGCGTGACTGCCAAAGGCCACAATCGGCGCGTGATCAAACGCTAACCCGATCGAACTGAGCTGCCTGACGATCAACGCCTGCACTTCCAGTTCGGTGACGCGTTGGGCTGCGCTTAATCGATCGTGAATGAGTTGAAACGCCAGGTTTTTGGCCTGGATCACGCCGTGTACTGCTTGATCGTGCGCGGCTCGATCGGCCGCATCCCATGTCAGAAAATGCTGCAAGAGATCTGCGCTGGATACGACTTCGACGCCGCAGGCCCGCACACGCTCGACTGTGCCTGCATCGACGTAACTGACATACGGTACTTCGCCGTGCGGGCTGTATTCCATGGCGACACGGTGTGCGCCTGCTAATGTCTGACGTAGCAACACATCGAGTTGTTCATGCGAGGCAAACTCTTGACGATGGAGTGTTTGATCGGACAGGACGTGCTGCCATGAACCAGCCTCGATGCGATGGTGAATGAGCGTGGCCTGACCGTGCGCGGGCACATACAAGAACCAGCGCCGCGTCAGGATGCCGCGCCCCAGATTGAGCACCTGCGCCGGAAAGGGATTCAGGCCGCGAAAGTCATACAACAGCCAACCATCCAGTTCGGCGGCGCACACGACGTCTTGCAGACGAGATACGGTACTCATGCGCGCACACTCCGATCGATTTCGGCCAGATAGAGTTCGCGCAACCGCCGCGTGATCGCGCCGGGTGTTTGATCGCCGATCGGGCGGCCGTCTACTTCCATGACCGGTGTTAGGCCGCCGAATGTACCGGTGACAAAGGCTTCATCCGCGGAATAAACATCGGTCAAAGAAAAGTCTTTCTCGAAAACGGGCAGGCCATTCGCGCGGCACACTTCGATGATCTTGCGGCGCGTGATGCCGTTGAGACAGTGCTGGCCGGTGGACGTCCACACTTGCCCTTTGATGACGATGAAGAAATTCGTGGCGTTGCAGGTGCTGACCGCGCCATGCACATCCAGCATCAACGCTTCGTCCGCGCCTGCTTGGATGGCTTGATTCAGCGCCATCACTTCGTGTAATTTGCTATGGCAGTTGAGTTTGGGATCGAGTGTGTCCGGCGGCGGGCGGCGGATGGTGGACGTGAACAGGCGCACGCCGCGCTCAAAGACGGCGGGATTGGCCTGCTTGTGTTCGGCAATGATGACGATGGTCGGCCCGCCGATGGACAGGCGCGGATCTTGCGAGGGCGTTTTCTTGAGGCCGCGTGTGATCATCAGGCGCACGTGGACGCCATCGTGCATATCGTTGACGCGCACGGTTTGCTGGAGTGCGGCGGTCAATTCGGCGCGGGTCAGATCAATGTCCAGACCGATCGCCTTCGCGCCCTGCCACAACCGATCGAGGTGCTCGTCGAGAAAGACGAGCTGATCGTGATGCAGACGCAATCCCTCCCACACGCCATCGCCGATCAGAAAGCCGCTGTCAAACACCGAGATTTTGGCCTCGGCGCGCGGCACTAACTGGCCGTTGAGGTAAATCAAGACGCGTTCGTTGCGATCATCGGGTAGGGCTTCGTGCGTTCCACGGTACATGGCCGGTCCTTGTGAAAGAGATGGGTGCGGCGAATCATCGATTGCCAGTGTACGCCCGGTCGCGCGGCCTGTAAACTGGCAACTGCCCGGCTGGCACGGTGAGCACTATCCACCACGAAACCGGTTGAGCGTCAATGGATTTGGTGAGAGCAGGGGCGCGCCTTGACGACCCGCCGTGTCAAGATAATTTTGTCCACTATCGCTTGACAACCTGGTGATCACAGTTAAAATCATTCTAACCAGAGGCTGACCAGCCTCTAACCGAAAGGACATTCCCCATGGATCTGTTCGAGAAAGCTCGACAGTTCACGCGTCCGCAAGAAGCAAAGGCGCTGGGACTGTATCCGTATTTCCTACCGCTCGAAGACACCGAAGGCACCGAAGTGGTGATCTACGGCAAACGCGTTGTCATGATTGGCTCGAACAACTATCTGGGCCTGACCACGCATCCCAAAGTGCGCGAGGCCGCGCTGGAAGCTATTCGGCGCTATGGCACGTCGTGCACCGGCTCACGCTTCCTCAACGGCACAATGAAACTGCACATGGAAGCCGAAGAGAAATTGGCGGCCTTCACGGGCAAAGAAGCGGCCGTGATGTTTTCCACCGGCATGCAGGCCAACCTGGGCGCAGTGTCCAGTTTGATCGGCAAAGACGATGTGGCCATCATCGACAAAGATGATCATGCCAGCATCGTCGACGGTGTGCGCCTGGGCTTTGGCGAAATGAAGCGCTTTGTGCACAACGACATGGAGTCGCTGGAACGTCAACTGAAAGCCGTGCCCGAAAAATCCGGCGCGCTGGTGGTGGTAGACGGCGTGTACAGCATGGGCGGCGATATTGCCCCGCTGCCGCAAATTGTGGAATTGTGCCAGAAATACGGTGCGCGCATTTACTGCGACGATGCGCACTCGCTGGGTGTGCTGGGGCCGCAAGGGCGCGGCACGGCCGCTCACTTTGGCCTGACGGACAAAGTCGATTTGATCATGGGCACGTTCAGCAAGTCGTTTGCCTCGCTGGGCGGCTTTGTGGCCGGTGACGCCGATGTGATGCAGTGGGTGCAGCATATGGCGCGCTCCAACCTGTTCTCGGCCTCCATTCCGCCGTCACAGGTGGCCGCGGCGATGGCGGCGCTGGAGATCATGGAGTGTGAGCCGGAGCGCATCGAGCGGTTGTGGGCGGTGACAAAGCGCATGCGTGAAGGGTACAAGTCGATGGGCTTCAACACCGGCCCCAGCGAAACGCCCGTCATCCCGATCATGATCGGCGACGAGACCAAGACCTTTATCGCGTGGAAGACGTTGTTTGAGGCGGGTATCTACACCAACGCGGTTATTCCGCCCGGAGTGCCGCCCAACAAGAGCCTGCTGCGCACCTCGTACATGGCCACGCACACCGACGCGCAGATGGACTTCGTGCTCGACACGTTCTATAAGGTGGGCAAAGAGTTGGAATTGATTTAGGGATTGGTGATTGGTCAATTAGTCGATTAGTAACTGACGTTACGCAGTTCACTCGTCATTGCGAGGAGGCCGCAGGCCGACGAAGCAATCTACAAGGCTGAAAATGAGATTGCTTCGCTACGCTCGCAATGACGGTTGCGTAAGGTGAGTTAGTAAATTGGTAGATTGGTAATCGGTCAATCAGTTGCCGAAAAATCAACAGCCGGACTCAGGTTTCGACCCAGGTCCGGCTGTTTTATTGTCGAAGCGCGATGTTGTGAAGGGGTGATTCAGAGGCTGATGTTGACTACTTCGACTTTGGGCTCGAAGGCTTGTTGTATGGTGAATTTCTGCTCATACCGGATTAGAAAGAAATAGGGTACAACGCCGAATACGCAGTACAAGATGGTCAGGCCAAGCAAGCGATTATTGGCGGCGACAAAATGTTGTACTGCTGCTAGCCACTGTGAAGCTGACAGTTGCGGCAAGCTGATCGGCGGATTGCTTAACACTTCCCAGATCGCGGTCAAATACAAGCCCAGTATCGCGCTGGACACTGCCAGACCGCTAGCCGCCAGCAGGCTTTTGAGTGTGCGTTTGGTCCTAACGCGATCCATGACTTTGACGATGCCGGCAAACGTGGCGGCCCCAATAACAACCGCAACCGCCTGAAGCAGTACTTCAATAATGGCCCAAGCCAGCGCACCTAATACCGCTACGCCCGCACCAGCCAATACGCCGCGCATTAAGCCAGACGGTGCTGCCTGATAGTGTTGCTGAGCGCTTGATATTAGTTGTGGCAGTTGAGCAAGACAAGCGCCGCACAACCATGTTGGCTGGTTGTTAATCAGCACCAATTGCACCGGCTCACCATTCTTCACTTTGCAGGTTCCGCCTTCGCATTCGGTCTGCGGTTGAGCATGCCGCGTGATGACTGTGACCAACAGACGCACCCTCGCAGCAACTGCCTCGGCCGTTTCTTTTTTCGGTGCATACGGCAGCATGAACCAGGCATAGTCGTCGCCGATGGTTTGCTCATAACCTCGACGCTGGTTCGCTTTGTCAGAGAAAAATTGAAGATCGGGATCACATTTGATCGCCTCCCGGGTGGTGGCGCTATCCAGCCCGGGACGGAAGCGAATCAAAACACCAATGATCGGGCGGAGTGTTTGGGCCTGTTGGCCATAAGCGACTAGAGCGACGTATTGGCCGATGTGACCGATCAACCGCTGCTGCCAGAGGCCGGGTTCGGTGTTCCGTGGAAAAACCTTCAAGCCGGTTGATTCGGCTAGTTTGTTCCAATAAGCCTGTTGTGTGAGGCGGTTCCGTAACACCTTGCTGCGCAGCGCGTCCAAGTTGGCCCCGTCTTCCAGCGCGGGTTGCGGCTCGCCGTTGATCCAGAGCAGGTAGCGGTACACAATCCCGTTCGTGACGATCTCGAAAGCGGCTGGCTGACCATCGATGCTGAAAGAGTGCCATGTGCCATATTCAAGGAGTTTTCTGTCGGAAACGACCACGCGCTCATCCAGCCAGACGGTGCGCTGGCCGGTCCAATAGGAATGCTGCGATCGGACGGTGTGAGGTTGTCCGTCGATTTGAAAGTGCCAGGTCCGTTTGGCCATTAAGTCTCGCCGTTGTGTGCCTTACCCGATCATCGTCAGTTCCCGATCGTACGTCGTCAGGCTCTCCGCGCCGTCGTCCGTGATCAGCACGTCGTCTTCGATGCGGACGCCGCCGATGCCGGAGATGTAGATGCCGGGTTCAACGGTGAAGGTGTTGCCCACGACAAGCGGCACAGCATTCCCTTCGACGATGTAGGGCGGCTCGTGACCTTGCAAGCCCAGACCGTGCCCGGTTCGATGGGTGAAGTATTGCCCGTAACCCGCATCTTCAATGACCTTGCGCGTGGCCCGATCGATGTCCTGGCCCGTCGCGCTCGGTTTGGCTGCGGCCCGTCCCGCCGCATTGGCCTGCTTCACCAGTTCGTAGATGCGCTTGAATTCATCAGTGGGTTGACCCACTGCAAAAGTGCGCGTGATGTCGCTGTTGTAGCCATCCACGATGATACCGAAGTCCATGAGCAGCCCCTCGCCCGATTGGATCACGCGCTCGGTCGAGGTCAGATGCGGCAGCGCCGCATTCGGC
>JAGOBP010000201.1 GCA_017999195.1 Thermoflexales bacterium | reverse complement strand
CTGCAACTGCTGGCCGATTCGTTGACCACGCTGTCGAACTGCGGGCTGGGCCAGACGGCGTCCGTGCCTATCCGCGATGTGCTGAAGCATTTCCACGCCGAAGTGGACGCGCACATCAACTTGAAGGTATGTCCGGCGGGTGTCTGTCCGATGCATGTCGAAGAGGCCGTGGCTGCTTAATCGGACGCAGATTACGCTGATTTTGCTGATGATTTGAAATGTCATTCCCGAATGCTTCTATCGGGCATCCAGATTAACCGCGAAGAACTTACGCTAATGAGGCAACTGGATTCCCGCCAAAAGCATGCGGGAATGACAAAGTGAAGAAAAGAAATCCGTGTTCATCTGTGTAATCCGTGGTATCCGTGTACGAAAAACCAAACACCATAACAGGTGGGAGCATAAGTAGATGATCAAACTAACGATTGATGGTCAAACCGTAGAAGTGCCGGAAGGGACAACCGTCCTGAAGGCCGCCCGTCAAGCGGGCATCGAGATTCCGACGTTGTGCGATCACCCGCAGTTGACGCCGTACGGCGGCTGCCGCCTGTGCATCGTGGAGATCGACGGCTTCCGTGTGCCGCAGACCTCGTGCACCATTCCGTGCAGCAACGGCATGAACATTCGCACGCAGACGCCCGCGCTGAACAAGTCGCGCGAGTTCATCCTGTCGATGCTGTTCAGTGAGCGCAATCACTTCTGCCCCTTCTGCCAGGTCAGCGGCGGCGATTGCGAACTGCAAAACGCGGCCTACGATCAGGAGATGACGCACTGGCCGTTCCAGCCCGCGTGGAAGACCTTCCCCGTCGATGCCTCGCATCCGTATTACATTCTGGACAACAACCGCTGTATTTTGTGCCGCCGCTGTGTGCGCGCCTGCGGTGAGTTGGTGGGCAACTTCACGCTGGGCATGGAAGAGCGCGGCACCGACACCATGCTTGTCGCCGATGTGGGCGTGCCCCTCAACCTCAGCACCTGCATCCAGTGTGGCACGTGCGTGCAGGTCTGCCCGACCGGCGCGTTGATCGATCGGCAATCGGCCTATCAGGGCCTTGAAGCCAAGACCACGGCGACGGCCTCGGTCTGCCAGCAGTGCAGCGTGGGGTGCAGCGTGGAAGTGGTCACGCGCGACAACCGCCTGATTCACATCGACGGCGATTGGACCGGCGCGGTGAACGGCGGCGTGTTGTGCAAGCACGGCCGCTATCAGCCGATCGAAGAGCAGCGCACGCGCATTACTCAGCCGCAGATCAAGCGCAATGGTAAATTGGAAACCGCGACGTGGGACGAAGCGATCGCATTTGTGGCCGATCGTGTGCAGCCCCTCATCGGACAGGGCGGGCATGGCGTGGCGGCTTTGGCCTCCACCCGATTGCCCGTCGAAGCTCTGTCGGCCTTCAAGCAACTGTTCGCTGACGGCGTTAAGAGCGATCTGGTGACGGCGGTCGAAGAAGGTCTGCCCACGGCGCGCGCGGCCGAATATGCCGAGCAAGTGGGTTCGTTTGAAGGCAAACTCGACGCGCTGAAGGCCGCTGACTGCGTCATCGCCGTCGGGGTCAACCTGATTCGCGGCCATCAAGTGGCGGGCTTCTTCGTCAAGCGCAATCACCCCAAGGGCACCAAGGTCATCGTGATTGATCCGGGCGAAAATGATCTGGATACGCTGGCCGATTGCACCATCAAGACCAACGACCTTGAAGCATTGAACGGCCTCATCGCGAAAGCGCCGCAATTTGCCGAAGCCACCGCCTTGATCGGCGCGGCCCAGCGGCCCGTCATCATCTACGGCAAGGGCGTCATGGCCTACAGTGATCCGACGGTGTTTGCGAAGCTAATCGAGTTGGCAAAATCGATCGGGGCGCAGTTGATCGGCGTGAAGGGCGAGGCCAACAGCTTTGCGGCGTCGCAACTCAAACTCGATCGACCGTTCGCGCTGAACGGCCATCAAGCCGTGTACGTGGCGATGGGCGACGACTATGTGACCGACCGCTTGATGAAGCGTTTAGAGAAAGCGCCGTTCCTGGTGGCACAGGCCAGCTATGCGTCGAAGTTGACCGAGCGCGCGGACGTGGTGCTGCCCGTGGAAATGTGGGCAGAGCAAGACGGCCACTTTGTGAATTTGGAAGGCCGCGTCCAGGCCGCGCACAAAGCGTTAACGGCGGCGGGCGAAGTGAAGTCCAACGTCGAAGCGCTGCGCGCCGTGGCGACGCGTTTGGGATTTGAGACGAGCAATGACTGGCAGGCGGCCTTGAAGCAGCGCGTGCCGGTGAGCGAATTGATCGAGGCATAACATGGCAAAACCAAAGATTTCTTCGGACTGGATGGCAGGCTGCGCGGGTTGTCACATGTCGCTGTTGGACATCGACGAGCGCATCGTGCAGTTGGCGGAACTGGTGGACATCCGCTCGACGCCGATTACGGACTTGAAAGAGCCGGATGAAGGCGGCGTGGATGTGGGCATTCTGGAAGGCGGCGTCAACAACAGCGCCAACGAAGAAGTGGCCCACAAGATGCGCAAGCGCAGCAAGATTCTGGTGGCGCTGGGCGACTGTGCCGTGTTTGGCGGTGTGCCCGCGTTGCGCAACTTCTGCGGCATTCAAGAAGCCTTGCAGCGCGCGTACGTGGACGCGGAAAGCGTCGATGAGAGCGGCAAGATTCCCAGCGATCCCGAACTGGCGACGATGACCAAGGTGCGCGCCCTCAGCGAAGTGGTGCCGGTGGATGTGTATGTGCCCGGCTGCCCGCCCGACGCGGATGTGATCTTCGAGGCGTTGGTCGCACTGGCGACCGGTCGCAAGCCGGAATTGAAAGACGAGTTGTTGCATTGGCATTAATCGTAGGGGCAGACCTGCGTGTCTGCCCGGGCGAACACACAGGTTCGCCCCTACGGTAAGGGGAAAAACATGACGCAAAAAATCACCATTGAACCCGTAACCCGCATCGAAGGTCACGCCAAAGTGACGATCCGCATGAACGACGACGGCTCCGTCGAGCATGCTTACCTGCACATCAACGAATTTCGCGGCTTCGAGAAGTTCTGCGAAGGCCGACTGGCCTTTGAAATGCCGCAGATTACACCGCGCATTTGCGGCATCTGTCCCGTGAGCCATCACCTGGCCGCGGCCAAAGCCAACGACGATATGTTCGGCGCGCCGCCGCCGCACCCCGCCAATCTGCTGCGCGAATTGATGCATATGGGCCAGATGGTGCAGAGCCACGGCATGCACTTCTTTGAACTGGCCGGGCCGGACCTGCTGCTGGGCTTTGACGCGCCCGCCGCGACGCGCAACGTCATCGGCCTCATCGGCGCGGACCCTGCGCTGGCGCTGAAGGCGGTGGCCCTGCGCAAGTTCGGGCAGGAGATCATTCGGTTGTTGGGTGGCCGCCGCTTGCATCCCGTGTTTGCTGTGACGGGTGGCGTCAATAAGTCGCTGAAGGTCGAAGAGCGCGATACGATTCTGAAGGGTATCGACGGCGCGATTGCGGCGGTGAAGATCGGCCTGGGCATCATGGCCGATTGGGCCGCAAAGAACGCGGAAGACATCAACAAGTTCGCCGTGTTCCAGACGGGCTACTTTGGCCTGGTTTCGCCGGAGAATGCGCTGGAATTGTATAACGGTGACGTACGGTTGATCGATCGGGCGGGCGTGCAGCTGGAGAAGTTCGACGGCCGCAACTATCTCGATCACATCGCCGAGCACGTCGAGGATTGGTCGTATCTGAAGTTCCCGTATTACAAGAAATTGGGCTGGCCGAACGGCGTGTATCGCGTGGGGCCGCTGGGCCGCTTGAACGTGGCGGAGAAGATCGATACGCCGCTGGCGAATGAGGAACTGAAGAAGTATAAGGCGTTGGGCGGCGGGATGCCTGTCGATGAGACGTTGTACTATCACTATGCGCGGTTGATCGAGGCGTTGTATGCCGTCGAGCGCGCGCGTGACCTGTGCAATGATCCCGACATCCTGAGCACGGACATCCAGAACACGAAGCGCGAGTTCAAGGGCCGGGGCGTGGGCGTCATCGAAGCGCCGCGCGGCACGTTGTTCCATGACTATCATGCGAACGAGAACGGCCAATTGACCAGCGTCAACCTGATCGTGTCGACCGGGCACAATAACTGGGCGATGACGGAAGCGGTGGACAGCGTGGCCAAGACGTACATCAAGGCCGGGCAACCCGTGCAGGAAGGCATGTTGAATCGGGTCGAGGCGGCTGTCCGCGCACACGATCCATGCCTGTCGTGCTCGACGCACGCGGTGGGCCAGATGCCCATCATCATCGATGTGCTGGATCAGGCCGGGACTGTGACGCAGACGATTAGAAGGGACTGACCCTCATCCCCAACCCTTCTCCCAAGGGGAGAAGGGAGTGTGAAGGGCTTGACGTTTCAGAAGAGCGATGCCACACTTGGGCATCGCTCTTTTAATATCCGACCGCGAATCAACGCGAATGAGCGCGAATTAGAATGTAGGGGCGAGGCATTCGCCAAAGGTAGCGAGCAGGCCAGCATTCTGGTAACGGCCGAGATATCGATCAAACCGGCGGCAATTGCGAATGCCTCGCCCCTACAATAGACGGATTAGCGAAGATTCGCGGCAATTCGCGGTCGATACGACTGGAGAACAACTTTGGATCGTGTGTTGATTTTTGGCTACGGCAATTTCGATCGACAGGATGACGGCGTGGCGTGGCACGTGCTGGCGGCAGTGGCGAGGCGGCTGGGCCGCGACGTGCCCGCCTCGCCCGATGAGGAATTCCTGCTGACGGGCGATTCGCCGGACTTCATGTTTGAACTGCAACTGACGCCGGAACTGGCCGAGACGGTGGCCCAGTATGATCGGGTGTGCTTCGTCGATGCGCACACGGGCGCGGTGCCGAACGACGTGAACGTGGAGCACTTGACCACCGAGTTCCAATCATCGCCGTTCACCCATCACATGACGGCCTCGACGCTGCTGTCCTTCGCGGCCACGTTGTACGACGCGCGGCCTCCGGCCATTCTGGTGTCGGTGCGCGGCTACGAGTTTGGCTTCGTGCGGGCGCTATCCGCCTCGACGGCGGAGTTGGCGGAGGAGGCGGCGGACAGAATTGTGGCGTGGTTGAAGGGTGAGGACGCAGATCGCGCAGATTGACGCGGATTTTCCGGTCGCGATGTGACGATTGGCACTGCCCTCGACACAGAGAAACGAATATGATGAGAACCATTGAACGCGGCGGTTGCTGCGAATGAACGGGAGCACTGCACCGCATGTGTTCGCAGCCTGATAAGGGAAACGTGCCGAGGTACGTTGCGGCGGCCCGCCCCAACTCGTTTTAACGAGTTTTGATTGGCAGACATCGAATTCATTCGATGTGTCAGATTTGTACTATCGCTAGTCGCTCCAACTAGCTATGATCGAATCTGTTAAGTCGGTTGAATTCATGTTGAAATTAAGGGCGCGTTTATATGAAACCCAAGATCTATAGAGACATCGTTGATCGTCTTGTGCATGAATGCCAGCAAGGCCAGGGTCAAATTGGTCCACGACGCGTGAAAGCGGGCTTGTGGAATCAGAATGCCAGAGAAGACTGCATTCCGGATCAGCACAAGATCAACTTTCTCTTGTCTGAATTGTCTGTAGAGCAACGCGAGATCTTGGCTAGGATGCTTGAAAGTGAATTCGTCAGTGGGGTGTTCGAAACCTTGAAAGCCCTTGAAGACTATAGAATCGAACCGTTTCTAGAAGGTTATGAAGGAAGTTCGTACCATGACTTCATTGGCCGACTTGATAATTGGGAGTGGCCAGAAAAGAATGGTAAGTCTGGGAGCGAGACATGACTAAACTCATCATCAACAACCAACCCATCGAAGTCCCGGACGGCCTGTCGGTCTTGCAAGCCGCGCGCGCGAACGGCATCACCATCCCCACGCTGTGCGATCATCCCGACCTCACGCCGTACGGCGGCTGCCGCCTGTGCCTGATCGAGGTGGAGAAGGTACGCGGCTTGCAAACGGCCTGCACGCTGGGCGTCACCGAGGGCATGGTCGTGCGCACAGAAACGCCCGCGCTGACCGAATCGCGGCGTACGATACTGGAACTGCTCCTCTCCAACTACTACGACATGGGCTACACGCCCACTAAAGACCCGGCCAAAAACGAACTGCTCTATTGGGCCAATCGCTACGGGGCTGAATTGCCCGAAGCGCTCAAGCCGCAGCGGCCGCGTTACGCCGTGGATAGCGATCCCAATCCCTTCGTGTGGGTCGATCTGAACAAGTGCATCATTTGCACGCGCTGCGTGCGCGCCTGCGCGGAAGTGCAGGGCCGCTTTGTGTGGGGGCTGGCCGAGCGCGGCTTCGATGCGCACATCGCCGCGGGTTCGGATCAACCGCTGCTGGAGGCGCGCTGCGAATCGTGCGGCGCGTGCGTGGCCTACTGTCCCACGGGCGCGCTCGACAACAAACTCTCGATGAACCTGGGCCAGCCCGATAAGCTCGTCACGACCACCTGCACCTATTGCGGCGTCGGCTGCCAGTTCGATCTGAACGTGAAGGACAATAAGATCATTCGAGTGACCTCGAACCCGAAAGCGCCCGTCAACGGGATGCATCTGTGCGTGAAAGGCCGCTACGGCTACGACTTCGTGCACCATCCCGATCGGTTGACGAAGCCGATGGTGCGGAAGTACTTGCTAGAGGGATCAGGGATTCGGGATCAGGGATCAGAGCGCGGCGAATGGGTTGAAGTCGATTGGCCCACCGCCCTCGACATCACCGCGAAGAAGTTGGTCGGAATCCGCGAGACGTTTGGCGCAGACACGATCGGGGTGCTGGCGTCTGCGAAGTGCCTGAACGAAGAAAATTACTTGATGAACAAATTCGCGCGACAGGTGATCGGGACGAACAACATCGATCACTGCGCCCGCCTTTGACACAGCAGCACTGTCGCCGGTCTGGCGGCCTCCTTCGGTTCGGGCGCGATGACGAATTCGTTCGACGACATCGTGGCCCACGCGCAAGCCTTGTTCATCATCGGCTCCAACACCACCGAACAGCATCCCGTGTTCGGCACCAAGTTGCGTCAAGTGGTCCTGAAGCGCCACGTGAAATTGATCGTGGCCGATCCGCGCAAGATCGACATCACGGAATTTGCCACGCTACATATTCGACATCGGCCCGGCACGGACATCGCGCTGATCAACGGCCTGATGTACATCCTGCTCGAAAAAGGCTGGGAAAATAAGGCTTTTATCGCTGAGCGCACCGAAGGCTTTGACGACTTCAAAGCCACGGTGATGCAGTATCCACCGGAGC
>JAGOBP010000200.1 GCA_017999195.1 Thermoflexales bacterium | reverse complement strand
GAGCGCAACGTGGGCACGATGGAACTCTTTCGCGTATCCCCCCTATCGGCAGCGGAAGCGCTCTTTGGCAAATACATCAGTTATCTGCTGTTCGGGGGCGTGATCGCCACTATCCTATCGGCGCTGCTCGTCTTTGTCCTGCACGTGCCCATGCTGGGGAACTGGTGGAACTTCGCCCTGGTCATCGGCGCGGTGCTGTTTACTTCGCTGGGGATTGGCTTCGTAATTTCGATCGTGTCGCAAACCGATAGTCAAGCCGTGCAATACAGCATGATCATCCTGCTGGCCAGCGTTTTCTTCAGCGGGTTCATCATGAGTCTAGATATGC
Source organism: Thermoflexales bacterium (assembly GCA_017999195.1). Taxonomy (GTDB): domain Bacteria; phylum Chloroflexota; class Anaerolineae; order Fen-1058; family Fen-1058; genus JAGOBP01. Next base: position 6,974 of record JAGOBP010000200.1, on the reverse strand, counting down.
TGTGGGAGCCGGTGCGCGTCATCTCCTGGCTGTTGCCCACCACGTATGGCACGCTGATGTTGCGGGATATTGCCCTGAATGGCGCCGCGCCCAACTGGGGTCTGTTGGGCGGTCTGATCGCGCTCGGGTTGGGGTTGATGTTCATTTCCTGGCGGCTCATGCGGCGGTTGATTGTCTCATCGCAATAGAGTGGCGTCGTCCGGCGGTTGAGCGCGGGCTGGCCCAATAATGTCAGGCCGCAGAGTTACTTCAACCGCACCGGCTGCCTGCTGCCAAGCGATTGGATGGCGGCGGCTTGAACTTCGGCGGTGGGTAACACGCGTCGCGGTGAAGTGTCCGGCTCACGGCCCTCGCGAATGCAGTCCACGAAATGGCGCAGTGAGGCCGTAAACGCGCCTGTGATCTTGCCGTCGACGACATCGGCCGTGTGCGGCCCGCTGAATTTCACTTCTTGTCCACCGCGCGCGTTGTACAACTCGGCCGTCCGCGTGCGGGCGTGATAGGTGAGCGCGCCCTCACTTCCGATGATCTGCATGTACCCATCGGCAATACGCGGGTAGGTGTTGGGATGGATCCACGAACTGTGGAAATTCGCGCTGACACCGCCCTCGAACTGAATGAGCGCGTTCAGCCCATCGTGGACAGGAATGCCCTGCGCTTCCAGTGTGCCGCGCACCTCTTGCGCAAACACATCGATCGGGTCCGTGCCGAGGAACCAATGCACCAGGTCCAGATCGTGACTGCTCATGAAATAGATCGGCGAAGTCTGCGCGGCCCAGCCGGCGATCATTCCAGTCGGCACCGAACGGGTGTCGAATTTGACCGAGAGGATAAAGGCCGGTTGGCCCAGTTCGCCGCTTTCGATCGCCCGCTTGATCCAAACGTGATCAGACACATACCGCTGGCTGTAATTCACCATGGCGACGACCTTGGCCGAGGCGGCTGCGGCCACCATGTCGCGCGAGTCTTGGGCCGTTGTCGCGAGCGGCTTCTCCACAAATACGTGCTTGCCCGCCCGCAGCGCCGTAACGACCGGGGCGCAGTGCAGATGATCGGGCGTGGCAATGGCGACCGCATCGACCTCCACGCTGTGTAACATCGCTTCATAATCGGTAAATGCGCGTGCGCCGTGCGTTTGGGCCACCTGTTCCGCTCGCGCGGAGTTGATGTCGACCACCGCAATCAATTCACAATCCGGCTGTTCGGCAAAGACACGCGCGTGGCGCGAACCGAGAATTCCCGCGCCGACAACGGCGACCCGCAGTTTTTCAGTTGTTGACATGCTGAGACCTTATCCTTTGAGCGCCCCCATGCGAACGCCCTCGACAAAGTATTTTTGAAAGATCACAAAGAAGATGATCATCGGCAGCGCGGCCAGGGCCGCGCCTGAAAAGATGATGCCCCAATCTGTCATGAATTCGCCCTGCAAGTTGGCCACGCCGACGGTGAGTGTGTAATTTTGTGGCTTGTTCAGAGCGATAACCGGCCAGAGAAAATCGTTCCACTGGCGCACGAAAGTGAAAATCGCCAGGGCCGCGATGGCCGGTGTCGACAGCGGCAAGATCACATGCCAGAAGACGCCGAATTCACTGGCCCCGTCAATCCTGGCCGCGTCAATCAACTCGCTGGGCAGGGTCTGGATGTACTGGCGCATCAGGAAAATGCCGAACACCGAGGCCGTGCCGGGGAGAATCAACGCCCACAGCGAGTCTATGATTCCGAGTTGGCGGCTGATGATGTAGAGCGGAATGAATGTGACGTGAATGGGAATCATCAGCGTGGTCAGCACCATCGCAAAGAGGATGTTGCGGCCGGGGAAACGCTTCTTGGCAAAGGCGTAGCCCGCCAGCGTATCGAAGAACATGTGCCACACCGTCACGGCGAAGGCCACCACCAGACTGTTCGTCATCCAATTCATGTAAAACTTGTTGTTGACGAGCAGCCGCTCGAAATTGTCCAACCTGAAGGCGGGCACGAGTACCGGCGTCAGCGGCGGATTGGACGTGATCGGCGTGAAGGCATTGGCGAACAACCAGTACATCGGAAAGAGCGCGATGAAGGACGTGACACCGAGCAAGACCCAGCGCACAAGATTGCGGTCGGTCAAACTCGCGCGCAGGCGCGAAGCCGCCGTTGCTTTTTGCCCGGCAATTGTTTTAGATGGCATCAATCGGTCTCCAGTCAACAGGTCCAATCACGTGCAACGCGGCGGGCCGCCGTCGCCGATCGGGTGTGCGATGTTCGCGCTCAATACTCGACATCACTGCGCAGCCAGCGGAACTGAAAAGCGGCGACGATCGCGATCATGATGAACAGGACGAAGGCTTGCGCGGCGGCGATGCCGAAATCGAACTCTTTGAAGCCGTTGTTATAAATCTGGGTCACGATCGTCTGGGTTGAATTGCCCACGCCGCTGGGCACCATGACGTAGATGCGCTCGAACACTTCAAAACTCGCGATGGTGTACAGCACCGTGAGATACAGGGTCGTTGACTTCAGCAGCGGCACGGTGATATACCACCATTTTTGAAGCGGGGTCGCGCCGTCGAGATCGGTGGCCTCATACAATTCTTGCGGGATGCTGCCGATCGCCGCACTAAACAGCACAATGGCCGTCGCCGGCATCGTGAGCACGGCCGACAACAGGATGCTGTTGAGAGCGATGTCGGGGTTGGATAGCCAGCGTACCGGCGGCAGGTTTACCAGGCGGAGCAGCCAATTGGCAAAGCCCCACTGGGCATTGAAGATATACGCCCAAGTCAAGCCAATGATGAGCGTGCTGGTGACTGCGGGCAAATAATAGGCGGCGCGGAAAAAGGAGCGCAGTCGAGGCCTAAGCGACTGAATGACCGAAGCCAGAATCAGTCCGATGAAAATGTTCGCCGTCACTGTGACGACCGTGTAATAGATGGTGTTGCCAATCGCGGTTTTGAAGATGCCGTTCAGGATGGTAAAGGCATCGACATAGTTGGCATAGATCGGCTCGACCCACTGACCGCCGCGCACCAGGCTGAACTTCTGAAAAGAAATGATAAAGGACCAGGCGACCGGCACGAAGGTGAATAGCGCGAACGTAATCAGGCTGGGCAAGACAAACACATAACCCCAGCCGTATTGTTTGATAAAGCGTCGTACGCGGTTCATGAGTCACCTACTAAATCTTGCGTGGTGCATTCGGAAACGCCCGATGCACCACGCAAGACAGCTATGCCCTACAGCTCAGGTTGTTGTGCGCGATCGGTTACGGCGTCGCGCCGAGCAACTTGGCCGCTTCGTCAGCAATCTTGCTCATCCCTTCCTGAGGGGTTTGTTTGCCAAAGATGATGTTTTGGAACTCAGGATGGAAGAGGCGCGTGAATTTCGCCCAATCGGGCACCAGCGGCGTGATCCACATATCGGGGAGCACGGGCAGGAACTTCTCAAGCGGATCCACTACTTTGACCGACTTGCGCGCGCCGGGGGCCAGATAGAAACCGGTCGGCACGTTGCTGCCGGGCGGCACGTCTTCCTGCACTTCGGAACTGGTGAGATAGCGACCCAGATCCATCGCCGCTTGCCGTTTGGCTGCGTCGCTGATCTTGGCGACCGCGATCAAGCCAACCGCGCCGACGGTGAGTTTATTGCCGTTGACGGTGGGCAGCGGGTAGATCTCAAAGTTGATCTTGGCGCCCTTGAGCTGCGGCGCAAAGCCGGTGGCGTCCACGACCATGGCATACTGCTTGTTTTGGAAGCCGCCCTTGACGTCCGAGTCCTTGAGCGAACCAAAGTCGGGCGGGGTAACCTTGTGCACCAACGCGAGATCAGCATAGCGCTTCAAACCTGCGTAGGCTGCTTCCGAATTGAAGCCGTACTTGCCGTCCGCGGTGAGCGCGCGCACGCTGGGGTCTTCACTCATCCACAGGCCCCACGTGTTGACCACGCCCGGATCAACAAAGCCGCTGAAGCCGTACACTTGTTCGCCATTGGCGCGCTTGAAGGTCAGCTTCTTGGCCGTTTCCACAAACTGATCCCAGGTCCAATCCTTCGCGGGCAGTTCGACGTTCGCCTCGGCAAAGACGTCCTTGTTCAGGTACATGCCCATCGGCACCACCCAGAGCGGCCAGGCGAAGGCTTTGCCGTCCTTGAGGCGCGTCACGTTGAGTACGTTCGGCAGGATGTCGGCTTTGTCGGCCGCGGTCATGTAATCGTCAATCGGCTCGATCAAATCGTCGCGCACGAATTGGGGCAGTCGGTCGGAGGGCAGGCGCAAGAGATCGATGCCCTGGCCGCTTTGCAGCGCGGTGGTCAATTTCGTAAAGCCCTCATCGTTTGGCGGATAACCGGTAATCTCCACCTTGATGTCGGGGTTGTCCGCCATAAACTGCGTGACGGCGTTATCGAACGGATTCGCAAACGCGTTGCCGGGGGTATAGCCCAGCACCCACAGGCTCAACGTGCCTTTATAGCCGCTGCTGCTCGTGCGGATACCACCCTTGCCAGTGCGAACCAGGGTCGGCACGGGCGACGGGACAACGGTGGCTCCGGCTGCCGGAGCGGCGGGTGCGGTCGTCGGCGCTGCCGCGGTCGGCGCTGCGGCGGGTGTACCGCAAGCACTGATGAGCATCACCAACACGATCAGAATCGCAGTCGAACGATAGACTTTGCTCATTTTCCTCTCCTCCAGATTGATTCGGCCCGGTGTCAGACCGATAGGTTTGCCTACGCTTGGGGTGAATCTGTTCGTCACTCAGCCGGTTCGCGCGCATCACCTCCTTACGGGCGAAAGTCACAGCGTGTCTGCCAGATCTCTAATCGTAGAGCCAGTACGCGCGGCTGCGCGCTCTAAACGCCGCTTGCTCATCTTCCCACGCCGCCGTAATGGTCTCGACCTTCACGCCGCGTTCCAATTGCTCACGCGTGGACGTGTTGCCGATCAAGGAGTCAAAATGCTCAGCACGCCAAGCGAACTGGCCGGGATACATCTCGCGGAGTGTGCGGATCAATTGCAGGCCCATCGTCACCGGACGCACTGCCTCGCGCGCGGTGACATGCACCTGCACACCTTGGCAGAGCTGATGGGGATACTTCCATTCGCTTGGCGTAAACTGAACCGCGCGAAACCGCACCCCGTCAAGCCGCAACGCATTGAGTTCAGCCGCGAGCGCCTCGCCGTCAATCCACGGCGCACCGATGATTTCAAAAGGCAGCGGCGTGCCACGCCCCTCGGTGACGTTCGTGCCCTCGATCAAGCAAGTGCCCGGATAAACCACGGTCGTGTCGAAATGCGGGATGCCGGGCGAAGGCGGCACCCACAGCAAATCCGTCTGATCGTACCAGTGCGCACGATTCCACCCGCGTATGGTCACAACTTGCAGCGCCGCGCCGATGTTCAATTCACGGTTGTAAAAATGAGCGAGTTCGCCCAGCGTCAAGCCATAGCGCAGCGGGAGCGGGCCGTGCCCGAGGAACGTTTGCTGCTGAGGTTCCATCAGCGGCCCTTCAATCATCAGCCCCGTAACCGGATTGGGACGATCGAGCACAATGAGCGGCCGGTGATGTTCCGCGCACGCTTCCAGCAAAAAAGCCAACGTCGTCGTAAACGTGTAGAACCGCACGCCGACATCCTGCAAATCATAGACCAGGGTATCGATGTCGGCGAGCATTTCGGGCGTTGGCTTGTAAACATCCCCAAACAAGGAATAGATCGGCAAACCCGATCGGTGATCGCGGCCCGATGGAACCAGCTCGGCGTCAGCGACCGTGGCCGAGAAACCGTGCTCCGGCCCGAAAAGCGCGACCAGCTGCACACCTGCGTCGAGCAGCGCATCGCGGGTTGGCACCACATTTCGAGTGACGCTGCTCGCACTGGTGACCAACCCGATGCGTTGGCCGGCCAACATGCGCGCGGCGTCGTCTGATAATAAGCGATCCAGGCCGGGTTCGACGCGTGTCTTCATCGGGTGGGTGTCACCATCGCAGTGAATTTGTAACGATCGCCGCGATACTGCGAACGGACATACTCAATCGGCAGGTTCTCGGCGACGAACGTAATCCGCTCTAATGCCAGGACGGGGGCTGGCGGCTGAAGCCCGAGCAATGTCAATTCTTCCCCGGCAGCCAGCCGGGCTTCAATGGTTTGTTGGGCGCGCACCAACTTCCAGCCGTATTGATTTCGCAGCACGTCGTACAGTGATTCGCGCGCCAGGTCGTGGCTCAGTAGATCGGGGCAAAGATGCTCGGGCAGGAAGGCGCATTCGATAGCGAGCGGAGTACCGTCCGCCAGACGAAGTCGCACCAAATTCAAGACTCGTGTTTGGGGCTCAAGTTGCAGGGCGCTCGCCACTTCTTTGCTTGCCGCCAGGGACACGGCCTTCAACACACGGCTGCTGGGCTGCTGCCCGCGCAGTTGCATATCTTCCGTAAAACCGGTCAGGGCCGAGAATTGTTGGTCAATCTTGGGCGCGCTGATGAAGGTGCCTTTTCCAACCCGACCGTAAATCAACCCTTCCTGGGTCAGCGCAACCAAAGCCTGACGGACCGTCATGCGGCTTACGCCAAACTGATCGACCAGTTCGCGCTCGGAGGGCAAGCGCTGATGTTCCGCGAAACGGCCGCTTTCGATCTGCGCACGCAACGCAGTTTCCAGCTGCTGGTACAGCGGGATAGGATGATCACGTCGCAAAACGCTAGGCTGATTTGAGCGAGGCGGCATAGGGCAAAAGGCGTGACTAGACAAATGGTCTAGACCTGTTATATTATATATAGGATACTTTGTCAAGAGGAGGCCTTATGATTGTCATCGGCTTGATGTCCGGCACCTCGGCAGACGGCGTCAGCTGTGCCGTCGTCGAAATCCGCGGTGCTCCTCCCATACTCGATTGGCGTTTGCTCCACCATCAGACCTATCCTTATTCCCCCGCGCTGCCGGATGAAGTCCTCGCCTGTTCTTCGCGTGAAACGGCCACGGTGAATCGCCGGTGCGCGTTGAACTTTTA
>JAGOBP010000199.1 GCA_017999195.1 Thermoflexales bacterium | reverse complement strand
GGTGTCAGCCAGTTTGCGCGGCACACATCAAATGATTGAGAATGCCGGGCATTATCCGCACGCCGAAATGCCGGACATCGTCGGCCCGATCATCCTGTCAACCTTGAAGGCCTTCCATGAAAGCAAAAACTAAAACACAGCCGCGCCGTGCGAAATTAGACACCATGACCGTGGTGCAAACCGCCGTCGAACTCATCGAGGCCGAAGGGCTTGAGGCGCTCTCGTTGGGGCGCTTGGCCAAAGACCTTGAGGTGCAAACGCCGTCGCTGTATAACCACATCGACGGTTTGCCCGGCCTGTATCGCGCTTTGGCTTTGCGCAGCACGCGTGAGTTGGGCGAAGTCATGGGCAATGCGGCCATTGGCAAGTCTGGCGTGGGCGCGGTGCTGGCGCTGGCTGAAGCCTATCGTGCTTACGTCAAAGATCACACCGGGCTGTATATGACGGGCGTGCGTTCGGCGGGACTGCAAACACCGATCGATGCGGAGTTGCAGACGGCACAAGAGCGTGTGGTGCAAATCGCGCTGGCGGTGGTGGCGTCGTTTGGCCTGCAGGGCAAAGAGGCGCTGCACGCGGTGCGCGGCCTGCGCAGCATCGTGCATGGCTTTGCCACGCTGGAAGTGGCCGGCGGCTTTGGCCTGCCGCTGGACTGTGATGAGAGTTTTCGCCGCTTGATTGATCTGTTCGCGCAGAGTCTCCGCTCGCTCGATGGGGCGCAGTAAACCGATCGAGTTGCAAACAAAAACGCCGATCATTTTTGATCGGCGTTTTACTTGTTTCCTTGCCTATTTGTTTACTTATACCGTAAACAAATCCTTCAATTTATCGATGAAGCCTTTTTCATTTTGCGGAATCACTTCTTTGCCCAACGTCTTCGCCAACTCGGCAAACAACTTGCGTTGATCGCTCGTCAACTGGGTGGGCACGGTGACCTGCACCACTACGAGTTGATCGCCGCGGCCCTGTCGCCGCAAATGCGGGATGCCCCGGCCCCGCACCGGAATGACGCGCCCCGTCTGCGTGCCGGCCGGAATGGCGATCTTTTCGTCGCCGTCCAGCGTTGGTACGACGATCTCATCGCCCAGCGCGGCTTGCGCCACGTTGACCTGCACTTCCAGCACCACGTCATCTTCGCGGCGGCGGAAGAACATGTGCGGCTTCACTTCCAGCACGACGTACAAGTTGCCCACCGGGCCGCCGTATTCGCCCAATTCGCCTTCGCCCGTCAAGCGAATCTGCGTGCCGGTATCGACGCCGGGCGGGACTTTGACCGTTAACTTGCGCACGGCGCGCGTCTTGCGCTGGCCGCGACATTGCGTACACGGCAGCGAGATGGTCTCGCCTTCGCCACGGCAGGTGGGGCAGGTGGTCACATTGACGAATGAGCCGAGAATCGATTGCTGCACGCGGCGCACTTCGCCCGTGCCGTTGCAGGTGCTGCAGCGCAACGGCGTGGTGCCGGGTTCGGCGCCTTTGCCGCTGCAACGCGTACACGTTTCATAGCGCGCCACTTCGATCTCGCGCTCCAGGCCAAAGGCCGCTTCCTCAAACGAGATGGGCATGTCATAACGCAGATCAGCGCCCCGGCGCGGCGTGCGGCGCGAACCCGCCCGCTGGCCGCCCATGCCGAAGAACTCTTCGAAGATGTCGCCCAGCCCGCCAAAGCCGCTGAAGTCGCCGGTGAAGCCGCCGCCCGGGCCGGCCCCCGCGCTGCCGTCAACGGCCGCGTGCCCGAAGCGATCGTAGGCCGCGCGTTTGTTGTCGTCCGACAGCACTTCATACGCCTCGTTCAATTCCTTGAACTTGGCCTCGGCATCGGCGGCCTTGTTGACGTCGGGATGGTATTGGCGCGCAAATTTGCGGTACGCCTTTTTGATCTCGTCCGCATTGGCGCCGCGCTCGACGCCCAGCACTTCGTAGTAATCTCGCTTGCGAGCAGCCATAAGCCCTCAATGACAAATTGAAAATGACAAATGACAAATGCGAGGATTGTCCCCGATTTGTCATTTGTCATTGTTCATTGTTAATTTTTGGTGAATTCGCCGTCGATCACATCATCGCCGCCGGGGGCGGTCGGGCCGCCCGCTGGGCCGCCAGCACCACCGGGCGGCGGCGGCGTGCCCGCGCCAGGCTGCTGCTCGTACATGGCTGCGCCGACCTTCTGGATCACCTGACCCAGTTCTTCGGTCTTGCGCTTGAGTTCATCCACGCTGGCGCTGTCGAGAATGCCCTTCAGCGCAGTGGCCTTCGCTTCGATTTCGCTCTTCACATCGGGCTGAACTTTGTCGCCCAGATCACGCAGCGTCTTCTCGGCGGTGTAGACCATCGAGTCGGCGTTGTTGCGGACTTCGATCCGCTCTTTGCGCTTGGTGTCTTCGGCGGCGAACTTCTCCGCGTCCTTCACCATCCGATCGACCTCGTTATCCGACAGGCCCGACGAGGCGGTGATGGTGATGTGCTGGCTGCGGCCGGTCGCTTTGTCCGACGCCTTCACTTTCAAGATGCCGTTCGCGTCGATGTCGAATTCCACTTCCACTTGCGGCACGCCGCGCGGCGCGGGCGGCAGACCATCCAAAATGAATTTCCCCAGCGACTTATTGTCGGTTGCCATCGGGCGCTCGCCCTGCGTGACGTGAATTTCTACGCTGGTCTGGTTGTCGCTGGCCGTCGAGAACACCTGTTTTTTGTTCGTGGGGATGGTCGTATTGCGCTGAATAAGCGTCGTCGCCACGCCGCCCAGCGTCTCAATGCTCAGGGACAACGGCGTCACGTCGAGCAGCAATACGTCCTTCACTTCGCCGCCCAACACACCCGCTTGAATCGCCGCACCAATCGCTACGACCTCATCGGGATTGACGCCCTTGTGGGGTTCGCGACCAAAGAACTTGCGCACGGCCTCAACGACGGCGGGCATGCGCGTCATACCACCGACCAACACCACTTCACCGATCTTGTCAGGCGTGATGCCCGCATCATCCATCGCGCGGCGGCAGGGCGTGATCGAGCGCTCGATCAGATCGCCCGTCAACTGCTCCAACTTGGCGCGCGTGAGTTTGACCAGCAAGTGCTTGGGACCGGACGCATCGGCCGTGATGTACGGCAGATTGATTTCGGTTTCCATCAAGGTCGAGAGTTCGATCTTGGCCTTCTCGCCCGCTTCCTTCAGACGCTGCAAAGCCTGGCGGTCGCCGCGCAGATCGATGCCCTGTTCCTTGCGATATTCGTCGGCCACGTAATCGATGATGCGCTGATCGAAGTCGTCGCCGCCCAGGAAGGTGTCGCCGTTGGTGGACTTCACTTCAAAGACGCCGTCGCCTACGTCGAGGATCGAAATATCGAACGTGCCGCCGCCCAGGTCATAGACCGCGATTACTTGATCGCGCTTCTGATCGAGGCCGTAAGCCAGCGCTGATGCAGTAGGTTCGTTGATGATGCGCATGACTTCCAGACCCGCAATCTTGCCGGCGTCTTTTGTCGCCTGGCGCTGCGAGTCGTTGAAGTACGCGGGCACGGTGATCACGGCTTGTGTCACGGTCTCGCCCAAATAGGCTTCGGCGTCTTGCTTGATCTTCTGCAAGATCATCGCGGACACTTCCGGCGGCGAGTAGTCCTTGCCGTCCATCACCACGCGGCAATCGCCGTTGGGCGCTTCCACGATCTTGTACGGCAGGCGCTTCATGGCCTTTTGAACCTGCTCGTCGCGCTGCTTGCGGCCCATCAGGCGCTTGACCGAAAAGACCGTGTTTTCAGGATTGATGACGGCCTGGCGACGCGCGACTTGCCCCACACTGCGCTCGTGCGTCTTGGGGTTCACCGCCACCACCGATGGGATCAGCCGCGACCCCTCGGACGAAGGGATGACGACCGGCTCGCCGCCTTCCATCACTGCGACGACCGAATTCGTCGTGCCCAGATCGATACCGATAATTTTGCCCATGATTAGCTCCGTAAGATCAACTTAAAGTTGGATGTTTGAAATTGGATGTTGGACGATCACTTCGCGACGCGGACCATGGCGGGACGCAAGACGCGCTCGCCCAGCTTGTAGCCGCGCGCCACTTCGCCGATGATGTGCCCGCTTTCGATCTGTTCGGCGTCCTCGTGCGTGATCGCTTCATGCAGATTGGGATCGAAGGCGTCGCCAGGATTGGCCGCAATCGGCTTGACGTTCGATTGCTCCAGCAGGCTGGTCAATTTGCGATGGACGAGCATGACGCCATTGACCCACGGCTGCGATTTCAACTCGTCGGGCAGGGTGGCTGCGGCCCGATCGAAATCGTCCACGATGGGCAGCACGCGCTTCAGCACATCCGCGCCCGCATTCGCGCTCATCTCGATGCGTTCGGCATCGGTGCGACGCTTGTAGTTGGCAAACTCGGCGCGAGCACGCTGCCAGCCGTCCAGATTCTCGGCGGCTTCGGCTTTGGCCTGCTTGACTTGCTCCATTAGATCTTTGAACAGATCGATCGGTTGTTCAGCCGCCCCATCGTTTGGCGTTGTTTCGTTTGGTTCGTCTTTCACGACTTCATCGGTCACGTCTGGTTTCTCCAATGAGCCGGCCCACGGTTGGCGCAATCTGCGCCATAAACGGCGCGGCAATGCACCGGGCTTACCGGGCGGGCGGCTCAAAATATATCCGAAATCAAATTCGTCATCAGCACCGACACGTAACGCACCGCCGAAATGGTGCGGCCATACGGCATGCGCGTCGGACCTAAGACCCCCAACGCGCCGCTGGCGCGATCGGGTACGCCGTAGCGCGACAGGACCAGGCTGCAATCGCGCAGTTCGGCCCAGCGGCCCTCACGGCCGATGACGACTTGTACGCCGTTCACGGACGGATTCAGCGCATTGGTCAAGACATCTTCCAATAAAGAGCGCTCTTCAAAAACTTTCAGCAAGCCTTCCGCCGATTCGCGATCTTCAAATTCCGGCTTGCGCAACACTTCACCCAGCCCGTCGCGATACACGTCGGCCGCCGCCCATTGATCGGTGCGGCTCATGATCTCGCCGACGCGGGTCAGCACATCGGTTTCCAGGGTGGTGAGGTCCGATCGGCGGGCCTTGATCTCATCGGTGGTGCGATTGCTCAAGAGGCCGTTGAGTTTGGTCGAGACGGCATCCAGATCGGCCTGGCTCAGCGGATCGGCCAGCGTCAGCATGTCCTGCTTCACCGAACCATCCATCAGCACCAGCACGAACAGCACCAGCCGCCCCTGCGTCGAAATCAACTGCAAATGCTTGAAGCGCGCCTGCGTGGCGCGCGGCGCGGTGACGATGGCGGCTCCGCCCGAAGTGTGGGCCAAGACCGATGACGCCAGCCGCATCCATTGATCGAGGTCAAGCCGCGCCTGATGGAACTGATGCCCGATCGTGCGCTGCTCTTCCATTGAGAGATCGTTGTCGCCCATCAGTGACTCGACGAAATAGCGGTAGCCGGAGTCGGTGGGGATGCGGCCCGCCGAGGTGTGCGGATGTGTGAGCAAGCCGCGCTCTTCCAGCTTGGCCAGTTCGGCGCGGATGGTGGCGGGTGACATGTCCAGTTGATAACGCTCGACCAGCACTTTGGACCCGATCGGCTGCACACGGCGTGAGCCGTCATCGGCTTCGGTTTCGCTGCCGATGTATTCACGGATGACCAGGCCCAGAATGAGTTGTTGGCGGGAGGTTAACTCGGACATAATTTTCTGTCTACAAACATTAGCACTCTCGATATGAGAGTGCTAATATCGCGCTCATAAATTATACCGCACCAAAGGAAGCCATGTCAATGGATGCGGGATAAGAAAAGTGTTAGAACCTAATACGCATTCCGGTCACCGACCGCGCGGAATACCGTGCGGATGATGATCTTGAGGTCCAGCAGCACCGACCAGTTCTCGATGTACCACAGGTCATACTTGGTGCGCTCGATGATCGAGGTGTCCCCGCGCAGGCCGTTGACTTGCGCCCAACCCGTCATACCGGCCTTTTCCTTATGGCGCTCCATGTAACGCGGAATCGTCCGCATGAACTGCTCCACGTACACCGGCCGCTCGGGGCGCGGGCCGACCAGACTCATTTCACCGATCAGGACGTTAATCAACTGCGGAAATTCATCCACGTTGAGCTTGCGCAGAATGGTGCCCAGCCGCGTGCGGCGCGGATCGTTTTGCTTGGTCCAGCCGGGGCCGCTGGCCTCGGCGTCCTGCCGCATGGATCGGAATTTGAGCATGAGAAACGGCTTGGCATCCAGACCCATGCGTTCCTGCACGTAGAACACCGGGCCGGGCGATTCCAGTTTGATCAGGATCGCCAGCAGGAACATAAACGGCGAGAGCAACACCAACCCAATCGCGGAGGCGGTGAGGTCCATCAGCCGCTTGACGGTGACGCGCCAGCCGCGCAGCCGCACATCGCGGATACTGAGCAGTGGCAGGCCGCCCAGATCGTCGATGGACACCTGATTGGCGATGATCTGAAACACATCGGGGAAGACCTTGATGCTGAGGTCGGCCTTGGCACACTTGGAGATCAGATCGAGAATTTCATCGTGCGCGGCTTCGGGCAGGGCGATGATCACCTCGTCGATCTGGTATTGATCGATCAATTGCGGCAAGTCGTCCGACCGACCAAGCACCGGCCGCCCCAATAATTCCGGGCCTTCGCCGTTACCGTTTTTGCTGACAAAGCCCACGACTTCATAACCCAAATACGGCGAACTCTTGATCTTATCCAACACCAATTGCCCGATGTCGCCCGTGCCGACGATCAAGGCGCGATCGCGGCCAACGCCGCGCATTTGCAGTTGGACCTGCACGGTGCGATACAACCAGCGGCCCAGCGTCACCAACAGAATCGTCAAGACCCAGGCGTAGATAATCAGCACGCGGGGAAAATCAAACTCGAAAGTCTTGAATAGCAACGTCGATACAGCCACCGACATCATCGTGCCGATCGAGGCCGCGCCGAACACCGCGTAGAACTCATCGATCTTGGAGACGGCCCGTACCAGATGGTACAGCTGCGACGAAAATGCGACGGTGACAATCGCTATGACCTGCACCAGCAGCATGCCCGCGTAATCGCTGAAGGCGCCGACTTTGATGTTGGGATCGAATTTGGCGCCCTCGGCGCGGATGGCGTAAGCGATCAAGAACGCCAGCGCGATCATCGCCGCGTCGGTGACCATCAGCCCAATCACAAATAACGTGCGTACCCGATTGTTCTTCATAGCCCTGCCGGTTTCATCTCGGCGCGCAGCTGCGGCCCGCCCTTCAGGCCCAGCCCTAGTCGCACCAGCCAATCGATCGGGCGCGGGGTGGCCGCCTGATAGTGCTTGCGATAAAACAGCCACATCGCCCGATCAAACT
>JAGOBP010000198.1 GCA_017999195.1 Thermoflexales bacterium | reverse complement strand
GACAAGCACGGGCTGAAGTCCTTCCCCGAATTGCTGCACCGCTCCACCACCGACCTCGATTGGTTTTGGGACGCCGTATTGCGCGACCTCGATATTGAATTCTACGAGCCTTACTCCAAAGTCGTCGATCTCTCCAAAGGCATTGAATGGCCGACGTGGTGTGTCGATGGGGTCATGAACATTGTCCACAACTGCCTCGATAAACGCCTCGGCACACCCGCTGAACACAAAGCCGCGCTCATTTACGAAAGCGAAGACGGCACAACCCAGACGTTGACGTACGGGCAACTCGATCGAGAAGTCAACAAAACCGCGAACGCTCTCCGCTCGATCGGATTGGGCAAAGGCGACGCGATCGGCCTGTTTATGCCCATGACGCCCGAAATCGTGATCGCCTTGCTCGCCATCGCCAAGATCGGCGGCCTCATTTTGCCCTTGTTTTCAGGCTACGGCGAGGCCGCCATCGCGTCGCGCCTCATCGACGCGGAAGCCAAAGCGCTCTTCACCGCCGACGGCACATATCGGCGCGGGCAAGTCGTCCGCATGAAAGACACCGCCGACGCCGCCTGCGCCCAAGTCCCGTCCATGAAGCACGTCATCGTCGTCAAGCGCACCGGCGCAGACGTGTCGATGTTTGCCGCGCGCGACAAGTGGTGGCACGAACTGATCGAGCCACAACCCGATCACGCCCCGACCGAACGCACGTCCGCCGAAGACCCGTTGCTGATCCTCTACACCTCGGGCACGACGGGCAAGCCCAAGGGCGCGCTGCACACGCACTGCGGCTTCCCCGTCAAAGCGGCGCAAGACATGGCGCACGGCCTTGACCTGCACGACGATGAAGTGTTGTACTGGCTCACCGATATGGGCTGGATGATGGGGCCGTGGCTGGTGTTTGGCACGTTGATTTTAGGAGCGACGATGCTGATCTATGACGGCGCACCGGACTATCCCGCGCCCGATCGGTTGTGGCGGCTCGTCGAGCAGCACCACGTCACCGCGTTGGGCATTTCACCCACGCTCGTGCGCGCGCTCATTCGCTATGGCGATGCGCCGATCAAGTCACATGACCTTTCGTCATTGCGAAAATTTGCCTCGACGGGCGAACCGTGGAATCCTGATCCGTGGTTGTGGTTGTTCAACACCGTGGGCAAGGGTCAACTCCCGATCATCAACTACAGCGGCGGCACCGAGATCAGCGGCGGCATCGTGATGGGCAACTTCCTGCTGCCGATGAAACCGTGCGCGTTTTCCGGTCCCCTGCCCGGCATGGCGGCCGATGTCGTCGATGAGCATGGCCAATCGGTGCGCAACCAAGTGGGCGAGTTGGTGATCCGCGCGCCGTGGATCGGCATGACGCGCGGTTTCTGGCGTGATCCGCAGCGCTACATCGATACGTACTGGTCGCGCTTTCCGGGCGTGTGGGTGCATGGCGATTGGGCCGCAATCGACACCGATGGCCTGTGGTACATCCTCGGTCGATCGGATGACACGCTCAAAGTGGCGGGCAAACGGCTTGGCCCCGCCGAAGTCGAATCGATTTTGGTGTCGCACGAACTCGTCAGCGAAGCGGCCGCCATCGGTGTGCCAGATGAACTGAAAGGCCAGAGCGTCGTGTGCTTCTGCGTCCTCACGCCCGACGCTCCACCGAGTGAAACACTGCGCGACACACTCAAGCACCTCGTCGCCGCTGAACTGGGCAAACCGTTGATGCCTAAAGACATCAAGTTTGTCAAAGACCTGCCCAAGACCCGCAACGCCAAAGTCATGCGCCGCATCATTCGCGCCGCCTATCTGGGGCTTGAACTGGGCGATACATCGTCATTGGAAAATCCACACGCCGTGGAAGAAATCAAACTGGCTTCATAGATCAAACCGCACGTTCGCGGTCAATTTGGAGAAAGCACATGGACTTTCAACTTACGGAAGAACAAGCCGAATTTCGGCGCGTAGTACGTGACTTTGTCGAAAGCGAAATCAAGCCGCGCGCGCGTCACGTGGATGAAGCCGCCGAATTCAACTGGGCGGCCGTGAAGAAGATGGGACCGATCGGCTTGTTGGGCTTGGCCGTACCGGAAGACTACGGCGGCGCGGGCGTGGATGCGATCAGCGCCGCGATTGCGATCGAAGAGATCGGGCGCGGTTGCGGATCGACGGGCCTGTCCATCGCCGCTCATAACGGTTTAGGCTGCAGCCCGATCGCACTCTTCGGCTCCGAAGAAATCAAGCGTAAATTCCTGCCGCCGCTGGCCACCGGCTCAGGCAAACTCGGCGCACTCGCCTTGACCGAACCTGGCGCAGGCAGCGATCTGGCGGGCGGCATTCGCACGACGGCCAAACTCGTCGGCGACGAGTGGATCATCAACGGCGCGAAGATGTGGTGCACCAACGCCAGCATCGCAGACACCATCGTGACGCTATGCCGCACCGACAAAGCGGGCGGCTCCAAGTCGTTGTCGTTGATCATCGTGCCCACGACGACGCCCGGTTTGACCATCGGCCCGGCGGAGAAAAAGATGGGCCTCAAAGGTTCGCTCACCCACGCCGTGACCTACGACGATGTCCGTGTGCCGCATGAATATTTGCTGGGCACAGAAAATTACGGCTTGCATCAAACGCTCAACGTGCTCGACGGTGGCCGCGTGGGCATCGGCGCACTCGCGGTCGGGCTGGCGCAGGCCGCGTATGAAGAAGCGATCAAGTACGCCAAGCAGCGTCACACCTTTGGCAAGTTATTGGCGGAACATCAGGCCATTCAATGGATGATCGCCGATGCGACCACGCAAATCGAAGCCGCGCGCTTGCTCGTGTACAAAGCCGCGTGGTTGAAGCAAAACGGCAAGTCATACATCAAAGAAGCGTCGATGGCGAAGTTGTTTGCGACCGAAGTCGCGGAGAAAGTGTGCTTCAACGCCATTCAAGTTCACGGCGGCTACGGCTACAGCGCGGAATATCCCGTGGAGCGCATCTATCGCGATCAGCGCTTGATGACCATCGGCGAAGGGACGAGCGAGATTCAGCGGCTCGTTATTGCGCGGAATGTGTTGGGCGTAGGTTAATATGCGGCTGCTTCGCGTTGCATTGGCCTTGCTTCACATGTAGCACAGTCATTGCAATGCGAAGCAGCCGCACTGTAACGTGAAGCCAGATCAGCGTAACGGCAGGCCGTCATCGATTGGCCCAACAGCACAGCCACTACTTCGACAACAACCGAAACATGAAGCCCAGCAAGATCGCCAGCCCACTCAACGCCGCCAGCCCGCCCGGCACAAACCAGCGCGCCAGCAGCGAATCGATCTGAACTTGCTTCACATCGGCCGGATCATACAACACCCGCACGGTCTGGCCCACTCGATAAGCCGGTGGACGCGATCCCAACTCGGCTTCAAACTGTAAGCGTTGTCCAGCGGGGCCGCTAAACTCAATGACGGGATAATACAGAATCGACTCACCCGGCCGGATGGCGCGACTGACCACCTCCACCACGCGCCCTTCGGCCGTTGTCCAGTGGGCTTGTTGACGCCAGCGCCGCCACATCACCAGCACCGCGCCCAGTCCGCCAATCACGCCCAAAACCACCAGCCCTGTGCCGATAGCGTAAAACTCGGTCGCACTCATCTACGCCTCCTGGCCACCAGCGCCGCCCCCAACAGGCCTACCACCGTTAAGCCGCTGATCATCCAGCCAACTGTCCATGACGCTGGCGCGAACTCAAATACCACGCGATGTGAACCGCTTGGCACGCGCACCGCGCGAAAGGCAAAATTCGCGGGGAAAATCGGGGTGGATTGATCATCGAGGGTGGCGATCCAGCCCGGATAAAACACGTCACTCAACACCAACATCGTTTCCGCAGACGTTGTTACGGCCAACTCCACCCGATTGTTCCTCACAGCCCCAAAGGCCAGCGTCTTATCGCCGCCCGTTGATCCAACCGTGAAGTCCTCCGCACTTTCGATCACCACCGACTTCGACGGATCGAAGTCCGGCACGTGAATGGCCTGCCACGCCTCCTCGCCCGATCGCACGCTCTGCACGTTATCGATCAACATCGCGCGGGGCAAAGCCTTGGTGTTGAGGTACACATCGATCTGCGGATCAGCATTGAACACCGGCACAAACGCCGCATCTCCCGGCGGATCATTCTTGTTCGCCAGCACATACTTAGCGCCGAGGAAGTTGTACAGCGCCGAGCCGCGATTGCCCATCCCGCCGCGATACGTCTCATAATTCGCCAGCCCCAGCGGATTGAAAATCCCGCCGATGTCGTTCAGGCCATACATCAGCGCCGCGTCCGGCTGCCACGCGCTCGACGCATTCTCGATACGGAACACATTCCCATCGGCGCGCAGAAAATCGATCACGGCTTGATGCTGATAACCCAACGTCGGATCGTTCCGATCAACTTCAACATACGCGCCAAACATGATCAATTCAATTGCCGCCAGCCCAATGAGCGCGGCCTGTGGCTGGCGGCTTATCGGGAGAAGGACAAACACCAGTGTCGTGATCAACAACCCGCTCAACGCTGCGATCAAATTAGCAGAGTGTCCGGCATCACCTGCTGTGACGGACGCAATCAACAGGCTCGCTACGCCAACGCCAAAGATTAACGCAACTGGCCTTAACGGGTTTCCATCAATCAGTCCAGACTTCATTCGCGGCATGACCCGCAATCGCTCAAAGCCAATCGCCGCCAACACGGCCAGCGAAAAATTCGTCAGCAAGATAAAGCGCGCCGGAACACGCAGACCGTTCAACACGGGCAAAGCGTGAACTAAGGAATAGATCGGTGTGTACTTACCTAGCGCAATCAACAGGCCAATCACGCCTAACACCGCGAAGAACCACGCCGGATTCGATCGCCTGCGCGCAACCTTGCGGTTGCGTGTGAATGCCAACCCGGCCAGCAGCAGCGGAATCACGCCAACAAAACTCGTCTCCACACGCGGCCACGTCCCCACGAAGTCACTCGCGCCCCGGCCAAATAACAGCGGCGAAAAGGTCGACACCAAAGCGATCGGGGGCAAGCTATACGCCGTCGCCTCTTCATACGACAAGCCCGCGCGCAGTGAATAACGCGTCATCTCCAGCGACGGCAACAACTGAATCGCACTCAAGCCCAACGCCACGACTAACGCCAGCGCGCTCAGACCCAACACGCGCCCACGCTCACGCCAATTCGCCGCGCGGATTAATTGCCACATGCCGACTACGACCAGACCAATCGCCGTGATCGCCGTCATCTGCGCATGTCCGGCCAACAGCGCCATCGCAAACACCCCGCCGGACAAGATCGTCGCTCGCACGTTTCGATACACGAGGCCACGAGCAAACAAGGCCAAAATCAACGGCAGCCACGCCGCCACCGCGATCAGATTCAAATTCCCGATGTGCGTGATCAGCACATCGTTGAACATGAATGCAATCGCGCCCAGCAACGCACTTCCTCTCCCTAATTGGGAGAGGGTTGGGGTGAGGGTGTTCACCCCTCGCCCGATGGGAGAGGAATTAGGAGTGAGGGCTATCTCCCCTCGCCCGATGGGAGAGGGGCCGGGGGTGAGGGGCCACAGCCTCAACGCTGCATACATACACGCGCCCGCCAGCCAGATGTGAAAGATCACCAATCCTTCCATCACTTGATACGTTATCTTCGGAAAGATCACAAAAGCGAGGAGATTGATCGGATACAGCACACCCGATTGATTATCCGCGAGGAACGGTGCGCCCGCATACAACTGTGGATTCCACAGCGGCAACGATCCACTCTTGATCGCTTCCGCTGCAAAATAATACTGCGGCCACAAGAACGACACCAGATCGCCGCCGCCATGTGGCAGCCATTGGTTTTCCAGAAATAGTGGCCCGAAGAAAGCGAAGGTGACGAACAGGAGGAAGGCCAGCGCCAGAAGATCGCGGCCCAAGCGTCGCGTGATGCGTGACGTGTGCCTAGACGAAATCATGAGGCACCCGCAAGAAAAGTATGTCTCGAAGTGAGAGTTGGCTTAATTTAGACCAACAGATACTGTGGGCCTGAGTTTCGGCGTCAATCCTCGCGCGGGCAATTCGCCGAATTGATAGACTGAACACGAAATACACCATCAACAAACCAAGCCAGCTAACGACCGATAGTTGAATTACAACGGGCAGAATCAACCAAACCAGGATGAATAATGGTACCGTCAAAACGAGGTACAACGCTTCAAATTGCGGACTTAGAATGTACCAACGTAAGGGTGTTTGATGCCAGATACAAGCTGCCAAGGCGGCTGAAAATAGCCAAGCACTAAGCAACACACCACTGGGAATCAGCCAATTGGACAGAACGGCAAGGAGATAATCTGAGTAGAAAACGGCCAAACACAGACTGCAAAACCAGACAAAAAACGGCACAACCAACCAGCCTAACATCAGCCTGCGATACCTACCTGCAAAGACATCCAACGCAATAGATGTCGCTGTCTTTGTTTCACTCATCACTCGTTACTCGTCACGCAACACGCACTACGCAACACGCACATGCCCCGCTTCGGTGTCGGGCGCATCGCGCAGCAGATCGATGGCGTGGGGAATGGCGGGCAAAATCGTGTCGAGGTTTTCGCGTACGGCTTTGGGGCTGCCCGGCAGGTTGACGATCAACGTGTGACCGCGCAAGCCGCACACCGCGCGCGACAGCATAGCATGCGGCGTCTTCAGGCGGCTGTCGGCGCGCATCGCCTCGGCCAGGCCGGGTGCTTCACGCTCGATCACATCGCAGGTGGCTTCGGGCGTCACATCGCGCGGGGCAAAGCCCGTGCCACCCGTGGTGAGAATAAGGTTGAGTTTCAGATCGTCGCACCACGCGCGCAACGTCTCGCGAATGATCGCGCGGTCATCGGGCACGATGTATTCGATAGCCACGACCCACTTCAAACGCTCGATGATGATCGAGTGAATCAACGGCCCGCTGGCGTCGACGCGTTCGCCGCGCGCACTGCGATCGCTGATGGTGAGGATGCCGACACGAGGTTGATCCGTCATGGTTGCGAAAGTCGATCAGGAGCTAGGCGGCCGCCGGCTGTTTGCGGTTGCGAATGCGCTGCATGGCCCTTACAAATTCATCGCCATCATACAAGTGCAGCCCCTTGCCCTTAGCACACTCACGCGCTCTGGGCGTGAACTTGGCCGTCGTGATGATCGCACCCTGCGCGGCCTGTTCACGCCCCATCGTCTCGATAAAATCCAGCACCACGGCTTCGCCCACCGCACCGCGCCACTGGCGGCACTGCACGACCCACTTCTGGCCGTTCGCGGCCTGCACGCTCACGTGCACACCGTCGGCGTCTTTGGCGCGGGTACACACGGCCTGATGCCCCAACGCGCGATACAACCG
>JAGOBP010000197.1 GCA_017999195.1 Thermoflexales bacterium | reverse complement strand
CGACGACCCCGACTCACACGTCATCAAGACGCTGCTGGCCATCACCAATGCGCCCAACCGCCGCGCCGAGCCGTATCACATCGTGGCTGAAATTCGCAACCCGGACAACTTGGAAGTGGCCAAGCTGGTGGGCCGCGACGAAGTGGAACTGGTCCTGGTGGGCGACCTCATCGCGCGCGTCACAGCGCAGACGTGCCGCCAGTCCGGCCTGTCCGTGGTTTATACGGAGCTGCTGGACTTTGGCGGCGACGAGATTTACTTCACGGAAGAGCCGACGCTGATCGGCAAGACCTTTGGCGACGCGCTGTTGGCCTACGACGATTCGGCCGTGATTGGCCTGCACGCCAAAGGCGGCGTACCGCAGTTGAATCCGCCCATGGACACGCGCCTGAACGCCGGTGATCGACTGGTGGTGATTGCCGAAGACGACGATAAGATCAAGATTTCGGGGCGAACCGATTTCGCCATCAACACCACCGCCATCCGCACCCAACCGATCGTGCCTGCCGCGCCCGAACGGACGCTGATCTTGGGCTGGAACTGGCGCGCCCCCGCCATCATTCGTGAGTTGGACAACTACGTGGCCCCCGGTTCGACGTTGACCGTCGTGGCCGACGAAGCCTTAGGGCCGAACGAAACCGATCGAGCGCAGGCGGATTTGAAGAATCAGGTTGTGACGTATCAGGCGGGCAGCACCACCGATCGCCGCTTGCTGGAGAGTCTGAACATCGCGCAATATCAGCACGTGATCTTGCTGTGCTATGCCAGTCTTGATCCGCAGGCCGCCGATGCGCGCACGCTCATCACGCTGCTGCACCTACGCGAGATCAGCGAACGCAGCGGCCACGCCTTCTCCATCGTCAGCGAGATGCTGGACATCCGCAACCGCAACCTGGCCGAAGTGACCCGCGCCGATGACTTCATCGTCAGCGATAAGTTGGTCAGTTTGATGTTGGCGCAGATTTCTGAAAACAAGTCTTTGGGGCCGGTCTTTACCGACATCTTTGATCCCGAGGGTTCGGAGATTTACGTCAAGCCTGCGGCCAACTACGTCAAGTTGGGCGAACCTGTCAACTTCTACACGGTGGTCGAGGCGGCGCGGCGGCGCGGTGAAGTGGCCTTTGGCTATCGGCGCATGGCCGACGCCGGGGATGCCGACAAGTCGTACGGAGTGTGCGTCAATCCGACCAAGTCCGAAACGATGACCTTCACCGAGCGTGATCGGGTGATCGTGATGGCCGATAATTGAACCTTTCAGCCGATGATCCTAACGGAGGCAATTCATGAGCGAAGCAGAGACAACCCAACCAGACGGCAATGATCGCTTTACCACGGTCGTCGCCATCATGATCGCGCTGGTGGCGCTGATCGGCGCGGTAGTGGCGTGGCGCGCGTCGGTGGCCGAAGATGCGTCGGGCGACGCGGACTATGCCGGTCTGCGCGCGGCCATCAATGTGGAAGAGACGCGCGCTCTCAACGCCACCACGGCGTATGCGCAGTACGGCGCGTATGTGACCTATCAGCGCAACAGCGCGATCGGTGATCTATTGGTCGATGACATGGATGAGGCCGCCACCGAAGACGAGGCGCTGATTCTGAACAGCCAACGCGCCGACGCGCACGATGTGGCTACGGCCAGTGAGCGCCTGTTTCAACAGCGCTTTCTCAATCGCGACGGCTCGTACAGCGTGGAGCGGCAGTTGGGCGAGATGTGGGCCGATGCGTCCAAGCAGCGCGACCTGAACCCCGAACCGCAATTCGCCGAAGCCGATCGGTTGCGCACCAAATCGAATTCGCTGTTGGCCGCCGTTGGTGTGCTGGCGCTGGCGCTGGTGTTTTACACGCTCATCGAGTCGGCCAACGGCCGCGGGCGCTATGTGTTGTTTGCGCTGGGCACGTTGCTGGCGATCGGTGGCACGATCGCGGCGATCGTGCTGGAAGCCGCGGTGTAAGGAGCCATCATGAGCGAATCAACGAATAATTCAAGTGATGTGTTTAAGAACCGGGTCGCCGTCATCATGGCCGTTCTGGCCGCGTTGGTGGCCGTCATCGCCTTCCTGCAAAGCGATGCGGGCGCGCGCGACGATCGTGCTAACCGCGACAGCAAGCGTTACGCCACCGAAGCGCTGGGCCGCAAGGTCAGCGGTCAGGCGCGTGTGAACTTTGACTACAACGCCGCCTATCAAAACTGGTACGAACTGGACCTGCTGGGCAACTCGGCGGAAGTGCGCGAAGAAGCCGCCGCTGCGCAGCGTTATCGCACCGTGCGCGATCTGATGCCGCCGCTCAGCCCGCTGCTGGCTCAGCCGTACTTTGATGCGGAGACCGGCGCCATCGATGTGGCGCGCTACGAAGCCGATACGTATGTGGTCGAAATTACGGCGCTGACCGAGAAGTTTGTCGCCGCGTCCAGTGTGAAAGATGCCTGGGATGCCAAGGCCAATACCTACATCGTGCATTTGACGTTGCTGGCGGTGGCCTTGTTCATGTTTGGTTTGGCCATCACCATTTCAACCCCCGCCACGCGCATTGTGTTTGTGGGCGCGGGTTCGCTGGCGACGCTGGTCGCTGTGGTGTGGGCCACATCGATTACGCTGCAACCCGTGCCCGATCGACGCGAGCAGGGCAGCGCCATCGATGCTTATGCGCGCGGTTATGGGCTGGCTTATCAGGGGCGCTACGAGCAGGCCATCGACGCCTATAACGGCGCGTTAAGTGCTTCGCCCGATTACGCCAGCGCCTATGCGCAGCGCGCCGATGCCTATTCGTCATTGGGTGACAACGCCAAAGCCGCGGCCGATTACGAACAGGCGCGCGCCAACGGCGACGAGTCCACTTCGACGGCGGGCAATCTGGGGTGGACGTATTATGTGCTGGGCCGCTTCGACGATGCGATCAAACTCAATCGCGAGACGTTAGCCAAGTCGCCCGACGAGTTGTGGATTCGCTTTAATCAGGCTGTGACGCTGCTGGCTGCGGGGCAGATCGATGCGGCCAGGGCGGAATATAAGAGCGGCATGGATCAATCGGCGCAGCAAGTGGCCGCCGCGAAAGCGGCCAAGCAAGAGCCGCCGTACGTGCTGTGGTGGTCGCTGGATATGGCCGCGCTCGATCTGGATGATCTGATCAAAACGATCGATCTGAAAGAAGGCACGCCGCCGCCCGATAAGCTGGTCAACACCGATCAAGCCCGCACCGCAGCCGAGGAATTGATCGCGCAGTTGAAGAGCCTGTCGGTGGGGCTGGAATTCAACGGCCAGCCGTCCGCCCGACCGCTCTCCGCGACGATCTCGCCCTTCCAGTTTGGCGAGGCCGTGCTGGATGCCAACGGCAATGCCACCGATGAAGTGACGACGGCGGAAGAATTTGTCTTTGGCACCAAGGAAGTGCTGGTGGTGTTTGATTATGAAGGCCTGCAAGACGGGCAGGAAGTGATCTTCAAAGTCTTCATCGACGGCGAAGAAGACCCATCGTGGCGGCTCATCTCGCCGTGGGAATTGGGCGCGTCCGGCACGGCGCAGAAGCCGCTCAGTCTGTCATACAGCGATACGTTTGTGTTGTCGTCCGGCGAATACGAAGTGGATCTGTTCGTGGATGGGCAACTGGCGCAGCGCGGCAAGTTTACGGTGCTGGCCGAGTAAGCAGCTGTCTGGCTAACTTAGACCTGACAGGTGTCGGCGCGGCTGCGCCGCGAACACCTGTCAGGTCTTTATGTTGGATCACGGTGCGACCGTGTGCCGCGCCCGAGGTTTTCTGGCCGCCTATTGACAGCTCCTCAAACGATGTTAAGATCAAAGTGTAAAAGCCGCAGGGTTTTCCCGCCTCGCAAAAAGTCGCCGATTGTGGCGGCCTGTCCACCGGTTTTACCGGCACGGACTAGCGAGGCGGGTTGCTAACTCCGAAACTCCAGCACCCGCTTCAACTTGGATTCCACGTACTCATAAGCTTCGCCATCTCGTCTTGCGTCACGCCGCAGAATTGCGCCAGCCATCAGATCGGCGACCTGAATGAGCGGTTCGCTGCGCGAGCGCTTGGCGAGTATGCGCTTGAAGTGGCGCGGAATGCCCCGGGCCAGCATAAAGCGGCGCAACTCCGAGCGGAGCTGCGTTGCTGAGCCAAATTCATCCAGAATCAAAGTCGCACCGTCACGTTTTTCGGCTGGAATCAATTGAATCAACTCGGTTAAGAAATACACATACACATCCATGCCCCGCATGACTTTGAACGGATCAGATAGGGCGGGTTTGTCGACAATTACCGCCCAGGCCTCGAAATCGGCTGTGCCGAGTGACGCAAACACCCGCCGGCGCAACGCGGCTGACGACAACCGATTGAACTTAAATTCATATTCATGTGGCAAACCGGAAGATTGTCGCAAGTCTGCCAACCGTTCACGCAAAGTATCTGGCTTGTCGGTCGCAATCGCCACTACGGCAAAATACCGTGAAGCGCCTTTGTCAAACGAGAAACTTACATCACCGGCTTCATCACCTGCGAAGGTTAAGGTCAACATCAAGATAACTCCGCGTGGATATTATTTAGGTTAACCGAATTCAATTGATCAAGGTGCTCCCGCTGGATTGCCAAATCCAGCGGAAATTCAGCGCGCGAAGCGTGGCAAGCCGCTGAGAGCGAACTTATAAACCAATTCAGGTTACACGGCATAGCGTTAGATCAGCGTCAAATGCGGTTGCCAGGCAAACGCGCCGGCTAGTATCGCGAGAATAAACGCGTGGGTCAAACGACACGCGCCCGTCGACGGTGATCATCAACAGGCGCGTCAGGTTGTAAACGGCGCTTAGAACTTCGGAATCACGCGCCCCGTGCGCTTCAGATACGCGCGATACTCTTCGCCGAAGTGCTCCAGCATCATCTGCTCTTCACGCGGCACGCGCACAAAATACACCAGGCCAAACAAGATCAACGTCGCCAGGCCCGCGACCCAGTTGTTCAGCAGCAGCGCCTGCGCCGCGCCCCACAGCCACATCGCCGCGTAGATGGGATGGCGAATGACACCATAGATGCCCGACGTTACCAGCGCTTGCGTGGGCGTCACCTCGACGGTGGGCGACCAGTTGCGGCCCAGATCAACGTGCGCGCGATACAGCAGATACAAACAGCCCGCAAAGACCACCGCCCCCAACCAGCCCAGCACTTCCGGCCGAGCGTAGTCGGCAAACTGCGGCCAGCCGCTGAAGACGTAAATCAATGGGAGAATTTCCATGCCCGCAAACGCGCCCAGATCGAGCACCAGATCGATCGGGCGGGTGCGATCGGCCGATTGCTTGGTGCGGCGTTCCTGCTTGTTGCGCATGCGATGCGGAAAACGAATCACCTCCGCCGCGATCAGTCCAATCAAGAAGATCAACTTAAACAGGTCGCTGCCGCTCATGCTTTCTTCTCCACCAGGCGCTTGATCGTCAACAACATCTTGCGGGACATCACACACCCGATTGGATCGGTGAACACTTCCCAGACCAACTTCAGGCCAAAAGTCTGCGGCGCATAGTCCAGCCGGTTGCGCGAGATCAGGCGTGTCGTGCCGTCGGGTTGTTCGTCCAGATACAACAGCCAGGTGGCGTTGACGTAGCTGCCCTGGCCCGGCTGCGGCAGCGGCGGAACCTGACCCGTTTTGGGATCGGCCCCGGCCATCAACAACCAGCGGCCGCGCTCCAGGGCGATGACTTGATCGACCGGATAACCGGGCGGCCCCATGCGCATCAGGTCGCCCACATTCATCTCCCACGCCGGGTTGAGGTAGTCGGCGTTGCGCATCTTGCAGCCGATGAGATTTTCCAGCAGTTCATAGCTATACATGCCGCCGCGCTCCTGCCCAAACTGCGCAATCCACGGCCAGACATCGGCGGCTTTGGCCTTGATCGTGATCGCGGCATTGGTCGTGACGAGTGAGCGTACCCGCTCGTCGCCGGGCAGGGCGCGGTTCACTTCGGCGTCGGTCGCCCCCCAGCGGCTGTAGTGGCGGCGCACGATCGGGCGCAGGACAATCGTGCCTAGGATGAGCAGCGCGCCGCCCGCATTATCAAGCACTTTGGTGAGAGTGGTCATGTGGTTGAGTCCTGAAGAAGATTTTGAGCGAAACGAACTCCGTTATCATAGCACGACCGTGCCCATTCCTCGTCCGTCGAAAGGCGGATTTGATTCTGCTGATTTTTGCCGTTTGCATGAGTTTGGCGTCTATTGGGGGCTGTTGTAAGATCAATCTAAGCGCCAAAAGGACTATATCTTTTTTGTGAAACAAGCCGTACACTAGTTTTAGACCTTGTCGGGGTTGATCTGGGTGGTCAGGAGTCTGATCATGACAACCGTATCCGCAGTATCTCACACCGCCGTCAGTGCGCTTGAGCAGTTGCGCCCGGGCGATCATCTATGTCACTTGCATGCCTCCGAGGACGAACACCGCACGGTGTTGACGCCGTTTTTGCAGCACGGCCTGGAGCGCAATGAGCGGGTTTTATATGTAGCCGATTTTCATACGCCGACTGAAATTCTGAAGTACCTGCGCGACGCCGGGCTGGATGTGGACGCGTATCTGGCGCGCGATCAACTGCGGCTGCTGTCTCCGGCTGAGGCCTATGTGCGTGACGGGGCCTTTGACCCGCTGCGCATGATCGCTTTGCTGGAACACGAGACTGATCTGGCCTTGCGGGACGGCTTTACGGCGCTGCGCGTGACGGGCGAGATGACGTGGGCGCTGCGCGGCCTGCCAGGCTCCGAGCGGCTGATCGAGTACGAGATTGCTCTCGATCGGTTTTTTGAGACCCACGCGGCGCTGGCCCTGTGCCAGTATGATCGCCGCCGGTTCAGCCCGGAACTGTTGTTGCGCGTGATCGAGGTTCATCCCGCCGTCATCGTCGGCACCGAAGTCTGCGACAACTTCTATTTTGTGCCGTCCGAAGATTTAGCCCGGCCCGATCGCGCCCAGCGGCAGTTACAGCGCCAGCTGGACACGCTGACCGAGCGCCGCCGGCTGGAGGCCGAGTTGTGGCAACAACGCGCCCAATTGAAACAGGACGTCATCAACCGCACGCGTGATCTGGAAGAAGTGATCGACCATCTGCATCGCGAGGTCGGCCAACACCAACAGACCGCCCAGGCGTTGCGGCAGAGCGCCGCTTTTTTGAAGCAGACCCAGCAGATTACGCAGGTGGGCGGCTGGGAATACGATGTGGCCACCCGGCGCATCCTGTGGACCGATGAAGTCTATCGGATCCATGACGTCGACACCGACTACAATCCCAGTGACATCAACCGGTCGATCAGTTTTTACGCGCCGTCCGACCAGGCGTTGATCACTCGGGCCTTTCAACGCGCGGTGGAGTTTGGCGAACCTTACGATCTGGAACTGCAATTTGTCAGCGCGGCCGGCCAAGCTAAATGGGTCAGAAC
>JAGOBP010000196.1 GCA_017999195.1 Thermoflexales bacterium | reverse complement strand
CCAGCAGCGGTCCGCTATCGTGCTCGGCGCGGTGTTTGTCCTGCTGGCGGCCGGGATCATGGTTGTTGGTTACGGATATTATCGGAGTTACGAAGCGCAATACCGCGCCCAGGTCGAAAATCAATTGTCGGCCATTGCCGATTTGAAAGTGACCGAACTGGCCCAGTATCGCAAAGAGCGACTGGGCGATGCGGCGATCTTGTTTGAAAACCCGGCTTTTGCCGAACATGTCGCGGCCTTTTGGGACACTCCGCAAGATGTCACGGCGCGCAATCAGCTGGAAACCTGGCTGTCTAAATATCAAATTTATAATCAATATGATCTGGTGCGCCTGCTGGATGCAGACGGCGTAACGCGGCTGGCGCTGCCCGCCAGCGCGCAGCCCGACTCCACCACTCTGGCGGAGCGCGTGACTGCTGCCGTGCAGACCGGCCAGATTGACTTGGTCGATTTTTACTGGAATGATCGGGGTGAGAACGTTTATCTGTCCCTGCTCATTCCCATTCACGGGGTGCAAGCCGATCGGCGAGTGATCGGCCTGCTCGAATTGCGCATCGCCCCGCACCGGTATTTGTATCCCTTCATTCAGCAATGGCCCACGCCCAGCGAATCGGCCGAGACTTTGCTCATTCGCCGCGATGGAAACGAGGCGTTGTACCTGAATGACCTCCGCTTCCGACCGGACGCGGCGCTGACCATGCGTGTTCCGCTGACCAGGACGGAAGTGCCGGCTGTCCGGGCGGCACTGGGGGAGACCGGCATTGTGTACGGGCAGGATTATCGCGGCGTGCCGGTGGTCGGTAGTGTGCGGGCGGTGCCCGATTCGCCCTGGTTTTTAGTGGCCAAAATCGATGACGCTGAAGTGTTTGCGCCGTTGAGCGCCCGCCTCTGGGAGATGCTGGCCTTGGTGGGCGCGCTTGTGGTCAGCGCGGGCGCGGGCGTGGGATTGATCTGGCGACAGCAGCGCGCCGGGGTGTATCGTGAGCGGTTAGCCGCGGCCGAAATCGTGCAAGAAAGCGAACGGTTGCTACGTGAGGCGCAGACAATTTCCGGTCTGGGCTCGTATGTGCTGGACCTGCGAACCGGCCAATGGACCAGTTCACCGATCCTCGACACGATCTTTGGGATCGATGAAAACTACGTCCGATCGATCGACAACTGGGGCCTGATCGTTCAGCCCGATTGGCGCGAACAGATGACGGCCTACTTGGCCAATGACGTGGTGGGGCAGCGTCAGCGGTTTGATCGGGAATATCCCATCGTGCGTGTGCAAGACGGCGCGCTGCGCTGGGTGCAGGGTTTGGGCCAACTTGAATTTGACGCGCACGGCCAGCCGCTCAAAATGACCGGGACGATCATGGACATTACCGCGCGCAAACAGGCGGAAACGGCCTTGCGGGAGAGCGAAGAGAAACACCGCGTTTTGTTTAGGGACTCGCCCGATGCGTATTTGATCGTTGTGGACGATGTCTTTGTGGACTGCAATCGGGCCACGGAGATCATGTTGGGTGGTGATCGGACGCAGATTATCGGTCGGACGCCGGACGCCCTCTCGCCCGAATTCCAGCCCGATGGCCGATCGTCTTCGACCGCGGCCCGGGAAGAGATCGACGCGGCCCGGCAGACCGGCCGCAACACCTTCGAATGGGTGCATCGCCGGTTCGATAGGACGGATTTTCTGGTTGAGGTGTCCATAGCAGCCATGTCGCTGGACGGTCAGGCGGCCTCATTTATCACCTGGCGCGACATCACGGAACGCAAGCGGGCCGAGAATTTGATTCGCGCCCGACTAGCGCTTATGGAATACTCGGCAAACCATGCCTTGCCCGAAGTGCTGCAAAACACGCTCGATCAGGTCGGTGAGCTGACCCACAGCCCGATCGGTTTCTATCACTTTGTCGAGGCTGATCAGGCCACCCTGACGTTGCAGGCCTGGTCGACGCGCACCGTACAGGAATTCTGCCAGGCGCAGGGGGCCGGCGCGCATTACCCGGTCGATCAAGCTGGCGTCTGGGCCGATAGCGTGCGGACCAAGCAACCCATCATCCACAACGATTACGCCGCCTTGCCCAATCGCAAAGGGCTGCCGGACGGTCATGCGCAGGTCGCGCGCGAACTGGTGGTACCCATTTTGCGCGGCGATAAGGTGGTCGGTATCCTGGGTGTTGGGAACAAGTCCGTCGATTACACCGCCGCCGATGTTGAGTTGGTGCGGTACTTTGCCGACGTGGCCTGGGAGATCGCCGAACGCAAACGCGCCGAGGAGTCGCTGCGCGAGACTAATGCCTATCTGGAAAACTTGATTAACTACGCCAATGCGCCCATCATTGTGTGGGATCCGCACTTCCTGATCACCCGCTTCAATCATGCGTTTGAATTCCTGACGGGGCGCAGCGAGGCCGAGGTGGTGGGGCAGTCGTTGGCGATACTGTTCCCAGCCGCTCTCGTCGAGAGTTCGATGGCGCTGATTCGCCGGACGTTGACCGGCGAGCGCTGGGAGACTGTCGAGATCGAGATCATTCATCGGGATGGATCGATCCGCACCGTGTTGTGGAATTCGGCGACGGTGTTTGCCGCAGATGGTCAGACGCCGGTCGCGACCATTGCGCAAGGGCAGGACATCACGGCGCGCAAAGAAATCGAGGCCGGGCTGACGCGCGCTCTGGCTGACGTGCAGCGGTCCAACCAAGAACTGGAACAATTCGCCTACGTCGCCTCGCACGATCTGCAAGAGCCGCTGCGCATGGTCTCCAGCTACACGCAACTGCTGGAGCAGCGCTACGCAAGCCAGCTCGACGACAAAGCCAAGAAATACATTCATTATGCGGTGGATGGCGCCGTACGCATGCAGCGGCTCATCAACGATCTGCTGACGTACTCGCGCATCAACACCAAGGGCCAGTTGCCCGAACCGATCGCGTCGCACACGGTTTTTGACGACGCCGTGCGCAATCTGGCGACCACCATCGCTGAGAGTGGGGCCGTCATCACGCACGATGACTTGCCGGCCGTGCGCGCCGATGCTACCCAGCTGCTTCAGGTTTTTCAGAACCTCATCGCCAACGCCATCAAGTTCCGCCGCGCGGACGCGCCGCGTATCCACGTTACCGCGCGCGAACTGAACGACCAGTGGCTGTTTTCGATCACTGACAACGGCATCGGCATTGAAAGCCAGTACGCCGATCGGATCTTCGTCATCTTTCAGCGGCTGCACACCCGGCAAGAATACCCGGGCACGGGCATTGGCCTGGCAGTGGTCAAGCGCATCGTGGAGCGGCATGGCGGCCGGATCTGGTTTGAGTCTGAACCCGGTCAGGGTACGACCTTCTATTTCACGCTGTTAAAATAATCCAAGGAGACGAGCGAACATGGATCAACTGGTCAAACCGATCGACATCCTGCTGGTGGAAGACAATCCGGGCGATGCGGACCTGGCCCGCGAGGCGCTGGAGGACACCAAACTCCACAATCGCTTGCATGTGGTGGACGACGGCGAAAAAGCGCTGGCTTTTCTACGGCGTCAGGGCGCCTATGCGGGTGTGCCGCGCCCCGACTTGATTCTGCTCGATCTAAATTTGCCGCGCAAGGACGGGCGTGAAGTGCTGGCCGAGATCAAGTCGGACGATCACCTGAAGCGGATTCCGGTTGTCATCCTGACGACTTCGCGCGCCGAGGAAGATGTGCTGAAGACGTACAACCTGCACGCCAACTGCTACATCAGCAAACCGATCGATCTCAACCAATTCATGCGGGTGGTCAAATCCATCGAGGATTTCTGGCTGAGCATCGTGGTGCTGCCGCCCGACGGGCCGAAGTGAGGCGTAATACGTGGTGCGTGATACCCACTGAGCACGGCACAGTGTCAATTGCGCATGTGCAGTGTTACGCGGGTGCCCCGATGACGACAAACGCCGCCCATTGATACGGCGTGTACCCGGCCTCGATCAGAATCTGTTGCGCGGCGTGCAAGGCGTGCGTCGCCGTTTGCCCCGACGTTAGCCCCGCGTGGACATGCCGCATCAACTCCGCCGTGGCGGCGTCTTCCACCGGCCACAGACTGGCGATGACGCTGCGCGCGCCTGCGTAGAAGAAAGCCCGCGCCAGGGCTAATAGTTCGTCACCGGCTTGCGGCGCGCCTAACGCGCCATCACAGGCGGCCAGCACCACCACCCGCGCGGTCAAGCGCAAATTCAGAATGTCCGCAAAGGTCAACGCCTCATCGGCCAACAGCACGCGTGATTGCGACGGCGCGAGGGCATCCAACACAGCGTGGGCGGTAAAATGAATGACCTCGTAGTCGGCTAACTGGCCGCTGCCGTTCAACCGCAAGACTTCGGCGCGCGTTGCGGCTTCACCCCACCGCGTCTCACATCGATCAGCCCACACGTCGCGCAGCGCGGCAATTTCGCGTTCGGCCTGGGGCAGGGCGCGCGCTTTTCCACCATAGTGCGCCAGGCCGCAGAGCAAGGCGCGTGGTTGAGCCGAATCTTGCGCGGACTGATCATTATTCAGCAACGTCAATAACGCCGCTAGACTGGGCACATTACACACGGGCCGTCGGGCCAGCGGAGTCCGCTCGGGAGCGAGCAAGGCTTGAAAGGGCAGCGCGTGCAGTGCGCCGTGCGGGGCGATGATCAACGTTGCCTCAGCGGGCAAATCGGCCACTTCAGGCGGGATCAGCAGTTGATACAGCCGCTGCAAATAGAGCGTGCTGGTGGCCGACGGGGAGTGGTGTCCGTGCAGCGTGCCGCGATAGATCAACTCGCGATAGTCGGCGGTGGGTGTGGCGCACTGGCGCAGCGCCTGTCGATCAAGCGCGCTGAGTGGGCGCAGATACGCTGTCAGTCGTTGGTCGTCGAGATAGATGACGGCGATGGCGTCGTCGAGCACGGTGTAGGCCAGCACCGCCCACGGCCCGGCCAGCCGATTAAGCCCGGCGCGCACGGCGACCACCGACAGATCGATCGGGCCTTGATCAAATTGGCGCGGTTGCAATAAACGCAGTTGCTCGATGATTTGCTCGTACTCGCGTGATAGATCGGTCAACTGGGTCAAGGCCGCCGGTTGATCGACGGCTAGTTTATCGGCGGCGCGCAAAATGGGACCGGCGTCATCGGCTTGCAGCACGCGCAGCGCGCGGCGCTGTTCGTCCAGTTGGCGGCGCAGAACGGCTTCGCGTTCGATCAGGTGCGCCGCGTACGTGTCGGGCACTGCCTCTGGCCGGTGCTCCACTTGCCAGCCGGCGTGCGTTTGCGCCTTGGCCGCGTCGCCGATGATCAACGCCGTTTCAAATTGATTGAACTGGATGGCCAGTCGTAGCGCGGCCTCATGCAGCGCCTGATGTCCGGCAAAGAACCCGCCGCTGAGCTGCTCGGTTTGCAGGCGCGCGCGCACCTGCTGCACGCGGCGTACGGCAGACAGCCAGTGGCTCAGCGCCACGTCTGGTTGAGATTGGTGCAGCGCACACTGCCCTAATCCTTCGTAAGCGCGCCAGGCTTCATCGGGGAATGCGGGATCTAATACGACTAACGCCGTTGCAAAACTTTGCTCGGCGCGATCGAACTGACGCTGTTGCGCATACGCTTCACCCGTGGCGATGTCGCACAAGGCCACATCGACTAACAGGCCATGCTGCTGTAAAACGGCCCGCGCCTGCGCCAGCAACTCGATCGCTTCCGCCCACCGATCGAGATGGTGCGCGCCAATCAGGGCGCGGGCGATTTCACGGTCGCAGGTGGCAGCATAGACCTCCATTTTGTGCTCGGCGTAGATCGCACGCGTGTGGGTTAAGCAGGCCAGCGCGCCCTCATACTGCTTCAACGTTAAATACAGATCGGCCAGATGCGTTTCACAGCGCGCTACGTACAGCGGCAAGTTGTGATGCGTCAACGTCTCGCGCGCGGCTCGATAGTGCGCCAGCGCCTCAGCATGCCGGCCCAGCCGCCGATAGGTGCCTGCCAGATTCTCATTGCACAGCACCACGTTGATGACCTGTCCGGCGGTTTCAAAGGCCCGCCGCGCGCGCTCGTATAAGGCAATGGCCTGATCGTAGTGCCCCAATCGAT
Source organism: Thermoflexales bacterium (assembly GCA_017999195.1). GTDB lineage: Bacteria > Chloroflexota > Anaerolineae > Fen-1058 > Fen-1058 > JAGOBP01. The sequence goes on along the minus strand of JAGOBP010000196.1, from coordinate 1,357 downwards.
CGTGGCACAAGGCCGTGTTGTGCTGGCTATAGGCGGCGCGCAGCGCACGGCCGTCGGCCAGCGCCGCTTCGGTCACACGCTGGTACACGTCCAGCGCGGCGGTATATCGGTTGAGCGCCAGGAGACAATTGGCCGCATTGAATTTGCACAACGTGGCATAGCCCGGCAGGCGCTGGGCGGTCAGCGCCGCTTCGGCCTGTTGATATGCGGCCAGGGCCTCCTCATAGCGATTAAGCCGCTCGTAGGCGATGCCCAGATTTAAGTCGCACAGGCTGACCCAGAAAACCGCTTCCACTGCGGCAAAATTTTGCCGGGCGGCGCGGAACAAATCCAGGCTGCTGGCATACTGATTGACTTGTTCCTCTATCCCGCCCAAAACGAAAGCGCAGCAGGCCTGCGCGTGCGTCGATTGACTGACGACAGCGGCTGTGCATAACCGAGCGTGTTCGGCGCGAGCCAGCGTGGGGTCCAGTCGAAGCAAAGTCACCGCCAGATCGAAGCGGGTCGCCAGGGTGTCGCCAGGTCGATCGAGTGTGGTGAAAACCTCGACGGCGCGTTGCAGCACCTCGCACGCCGCTTGAAGTTGAGTCTGCTCGCGGCGCAAAATGCCCTCGGCCCGATCGACCCACGCCTGCGACAACGGCCCGGCCTGTGCGGCGCGGGCTTGCGTTAACGCCGCTTGCGCGACAGCCAGTTGGCCGCGATAGGTGCAGGCGATGACGCGCTCACTGTAACAACGCGCGGCCCAGTCTGCGGGTGGATTGATCGTTTCCAACAGGCTCAAGGCTTCGCCAAACTGACCGAGCGTGTTGAGCACGGCGCACTGCGTGATGGCACACGCGGCGTGCAGCGGCGAAGATTGATCGGTGGCGGCGTAGGCCGCGCGCGCCAATGTTAGGCTGTGTTGCGGATCAGACCAGCGGCATCGATCGGCTTCGACCAGTTGGGCTTCAACTAATGGGCGGAGGTCAGTCATTCAACTCGGGGCGGGTCTCGATGAGGAGTTCAAAACTGCGAGTGGCAGATTGCAAGGCGGGCAATGACATGCGCCCAAAATTGGCCTGGCCCTGCGCATCAACCGGCACTTGATGCGGTTCGCCCGCCCAATTCAGGGTGGCCCACAGATCGGGCGGCAGCGGTTCGGAGCCGGTGAGGACGGCTTGCACGGACACCTCGTCAGCCTGGGCGTGATCGCGCTGCGCGGTGAGTTCGATGGCGAGCAGTTGATCGCCGACGGTGACCGCATCGCATAGGAGCAGTTGAGTGACAGGGCCGACACTCAGCGCCTCATCGGCGCGCACCAATAACGTCTGCGGTGCAAAGAAAAGCCGGTGCAAATAAGTCAGCTTGATTGAGA
>JAGOBP010000195.1 GCA_017999195.1 Thermoflexales bacterium | reverse complement strand
TCGTGGGCGTATGCCTGGTCGTTGATTCCGGCCTTTGTGGGCATCGGCCTGATTCTGGCCTCGCGCTTTGGCCGCTGGCAAGGCGACAGCCTGCGCGCCGGACTGGGACTGGCTATCGGCAGCGGCGCGGTGTTCAGCATTTTGGCGATGTTCTTTGGCAGCCGCACCTTCGGTGCAATCGGGCCGGTCTTACTGATCGGCCTAGGCGTGTTGCTGCTCTTCCGAGCGAGCCGCGGCTCGACTCGCCCCAACTAACCATGTCGGCCTCGTCTGGCAGTTCAGATTCGCCCACCGTAGGCGGCTACGTGGCGATGTATGCCACAATCGCGGCCTTTTCGATCGTCACGCTCATCGTGCAAGCCCCGGTCATGGGCGCGGGCCGCTGGCTGGCCTATGTGGCCGGGGTGGCCGCCTTTGCCTTTATCCTCAATCGCACCACGCGCGCGGACACGCTGTCCCCGGGGTGGTTGCTGGCGTCGCTGGCGGCGCAGACGGCGCTTGTGGTGGGGCTGACGGTCCTCAGCGATTTCTATTTTCTCTCCGTCATGCTGTCGTTCATCACCGTCAGCGTCATCGAGTCCAGCTTGCCCCGCCCAAAATCGCTGCTGGCCATGGGCCTGTTGCTGATTGTCCTGACCGTGATCTTCACGGCGGCGGTTGATGTGGATGCCGGCCTGCAAATTATGCTGGGCCTGGGTGCGGGCTTTTTGTTTATGAGCGCGTTTACGCGCGTGGCTCAAAATGAACGGCAAGCACGGCAGCAACTCGAAGCGGCCAATCAACAACTGGCTGACTATGCCGCGCAAGTGAGCCAACTGGCAACGATGCGCGAACGCAATCGCCTGGCCCGCGAAGTGCATGACAGCCTGGGTCACTATCTCACCGTAATCAACGTGCAATTGGAAGTCGTCACCAAGTTACTGGAATCGAATCCGGCCAAGGCGTTGGAGTCGGCCAAACGGGCGAAAGAATTGGCGTCAGAAGGCTTGTCGGAAGTGCGCCGCTCGGTGGCCGCGCTGCGGCCTTCGCCACTCGATGATCGCCCCCTGCCCGAAGCCTTACAAGGCTTGATCGATACGGCGCGCGAAGCGGGGTTGATTGCCATCTTTGAGCAAAGCGGCTCGCTGCGCGCGATAACGCCCGAAGTAGAAACGGTGCTCTATCGCGCGACACAAGAAGCGCTGACCAATATCCGCAAGCACGCGCATGCCAGTTCCGCCCACATCCGATTGGCCTACGCGGCGACAACGGTGCAGTTGTCCATCCGCGATAATGGCGTGGGCCGTCAACACGATGAAGACAGCGTGGGCCTGGCCGCTCTGCGCGAACGTGCCGCCGCGCTGAACGGGTCCGTCGTCGCGCAGAACCATCCCGAGGGTGGCTTTCAGATCGAAGTGACGCTGCCCGCATAATGCGTAATTCGTAATGCGTAATGGGTTACGCATTACCCATCAGGAAAATAAGCCCTTGACCTCCATCACTCTCCTCCTCGCTGACGATCAACGCTTGATGCGCGAAGGCTTAGCCACGCTGCTGGCGCTGGCTGATGACATCGAGATTGTGGGGCAGGCCGCCGACGGTCAGGAAGCGATCGATCTGGCGAAGCGGCTGAAGCCCCAGGTGATTTTGATGGACATCCAGATGCCGCGCGTGGATGGCATCGCGGCCACGCAAGCCATCAAGGCCGCCCTGCCCGAGACGAAGATCATCATGTTGACGACCTTCAATGATGATGAATACTTGATGGCGGGCTTGCGCGCGGGCGCGATTGGCTACCTGCTGAAAGACATGCCGTCCGAGCAACTGGCCGAAGCCATCCGGTCGGCCGCGAAGGGGCAGAGTCCAATCGGGCCGGAGATGGCGCGCAAGTTGGTTAATCTATTGACACAAGCACCTGCCCCTACGCCGAAATCAACTATCGTGAGCGAGTTATCGGATCGAGAGATTGAAGTTCTTAAATGGATCGCGGCGGGCTTGAGCAACAAGGAAATTGCGGAGAAATTGGTCATTGCGGAAGGCACGGCCAAGAACCATGTGAGCAACATCCTGGGCAAGTTGGAGGCGCGCGATCGGGCGCAAGCGGTGGCGCGGGCCAAAGAGTTGGGGTTGGTGTAACCCCCATCCCCGGCCCTTCCCCCGTCGAACGGCGCGACAGGGGGAGGGAGTTCAGACTAAAGACCTACGCCCAAGATATGACTCGCAATAGTCCGACTGGCACATCACAGGCCGGTCGGATTTTGTTATGATGGACTCAAATCTGATAACATTCTTGGAGGAACCATCATGACGACCACCACCGCTACCCCCGAAACTCGCAATCGCACCGCAGGCGGCATCCTGCTCATCGCCGTTGGCTTGTTGCTGCTGGCCGGGCAAATCATCCGTCTCGATAACCTGTTTCTACCGGCGCTGGCCGTCATCTTCATCCTGGCCTCGATCACGCAGCGCAACCCCGGCCTGATGATCCCCGGCGGCATCCTCATGGGCATCGGCGTCGGCTCGTTCTTGACCGAGAACGTATTCTTCGCGATGGCTGAACCGGCGCGCGGCGGCTTGTTCCTGGTCTCGCTGGCGGGCGGCTTCGCCCTCATCACGGTACTGTCGACCGTGTTCACGAAGCAGTCGCAAACCTGGGCGCTGTTCCCGGCTACCATCATCGGCCTGATCGGCGGCGCGCTCCTCATCGGCGGCTCGGCTATGAACGTGCTGGCTTTGCTGGGCCAGATCTGGCCGGTCTTCCTGATTCTGGGCGGCCTGATGCTGCTGGTGCAGCGCCGATAACGACCCCAATCCAACCGGATTCGAGAAGGGCGAGCGAGATGCTCGCCCTTTTTATTGCACCTCACGCCAGCCAAAGTAGGCTCATCCGGGTCCAACGGAAAACGGCTCACGCACGCCCAGCGGCCCACCTCAGCCCACAGGGGCTGAGGACATGGGCAAGCCGCCAAGCAGCAAAGAAGAGGCTGAAACTTTGCCTCTTTGCGGCTTGGCGTGAAACAATCCCGCTCAAGTCAGGAGGTCCCCAAATTAAAAAGCGACTCGGCGCGAATAGGCCGCGCAATAGCCCGATCGGCACATCACAGCCCGATCGGGCTTTGATAGACTGTGAGCATCCTACACCCGGAGTTATCCCATGACGATCACGACTCGCACGCTATCGACCACATCGAAACTGGGCTGGCTGGCGCTGCCTGTCAGCCTGATCGGGATGGCGTGCCTGTTGTACTTTGGCGCGTTGCAACCCAACGTCATCCCCTCGCTGTGGACAGGCGCGTTGACAGGTAATGCCTTTGTCGATGGCAAACTCAAGTATCAAATCGTGACATTTGCGCTGGCGCTGATCGTGTTGGCGCTCACGGCCGCGCTGCGGCCGGACAACGCCAAACGCTTTTATCGCCTGGGCAACGTGGCTGCGCCCGCCCAGCCGATGAAGGTGTTGGGCATCAAGGCCACGGACACGTGGCGCAGCGTGGGCGTTACCTTCGCCATCTTCGTGTCGTTGGCGACGGGCGCGTTCATCTACTTCAATCTGGCGCAGGGCCAAAGTCTGGCCGCTGAAAATTTGCCGTATTTACCCTTCATTCTGATCCTCTCCGCAATGAATGCCTTCACCGAAGAAGCCATCACGCGCTTCAGCGTGGTGACGGCGCTCGATGGACTGGTGTCACGCCCGATGATTTATGTGGCCTCTGCGCTGATCTTTGGCGTCCCGCACTACTTCGGCACACCGGGCGGCGTGCTCGGCTCGATCATGGCGGGCTTTCTGGGTTGGCTGCTGGCGCGATCGGTGGCGGAAACCGAAGGCGGTTTCTGGGCGTGGTTCATCCATTTCTTGCAGGATGTGATCATCATTGGCGGCATGTTCCTGGTGGCCTTGTAACTCCGACTAAAGACCTACCGCGCGAATAAGCCGCACAATAGACCGATCGGCACATCACAGGCCGATCGGTTTTTGCTACACTGTCGGGCATAGTCAGCACGCAACACGCACCACGTTTTCAACCGGCGTAATCTGCAAAGGACAAACATCATGACCAACATCGTCGAAGTAAAAGACCTCGTCAAGAAGTATCCGGGCACCGCCGAACCCGCCGTACGCGGCGTGAGTTTCGCCATCAAGCAAGGCGAAATCTTCGGCTTTTTAGGCCCCAACGGCGCGGGCAAGACCACGACCATCTCCATGCTGTCGAGCCTGCTCGTGCCAACCAGCGGCACGGCCACCGTCGCCGGTTTCGATTTGATCAAGCAAGCGGCCAATGTCAAACGCCACATCGGTCTGGTGCCGCAGGATTTGGCGCTGTATCCGACGATTTCCGCGCGCGACAACTTGAATTTCTTTGGACGCATCTATGGCCTGAGCGGCAAGGTCTTGAAGCAGCGTGTCGATGATGCCTTGAATATGGTGGGCCTGTTCGATCGCGCCAACGACGCCGTGGAGAAATTCTCGGGCGGTATGAAGCGGCGCGTGAACATCGCGGCGGGGCTGCTGCATCAACCCGATGTGCTCTTTCTGGATGAACCCACCGTCGGCGTCGATCCGCAATCGCGCAACTTCATTTTCGACAACGTGGAAGAGTTGAACAAGCGTGGGCTAACCGTGCTGTACACGACGCACTACATGGAAGAAGCTGAGCGCCTGTGCGATCGTGTCGCCATCATCGATCAGGGCCGCATCGTGGCGCTGGATACGCCCGCTGCGCTGCAAGCCTCGATCGGCGGCGGGATGGTCATCGTGGGCGTGCCAGACGGCGTGCCTGCCGAACTCGACGCCGAACTGCGCGCCGCGCCCACCGTCAACGCCGTCAGCCGCATCGATCACCAGATCAAGGTGAAGGCGCTCAACACGCAGGCCGCGCTCGTCGGCGTCATCAACGCCTTCAACCGCAACGACATCACCATCCGCTCGCTGGACGTGCTGGAACCCAATCTGGAAACGGTGTTTCTAGAGCTAACGGGGAAACGCTTACGCGATTAGTACGATAGTGAGTTAGTGAGATAGTGCGTTAGTTCAGTGGCGCGCTGTCGTTCAGCAAACTATCTCACTACTGCACTACCCAACTATCTCACTATTGAACTACCGAACTAGGAGACTATCATGATCCGTCAACTCATTGCCCTGACCATCAAAGACCTGAAGGTGTTGTTCAAAGATACTGGCGGCATCGCCGTCTTGTTCCTGATGCCGGCCATGTTCCTGTTCGTGATGTCCAACGCGCTGGCCGGTTCGTTCACGCGCAGTGACAAATTGATCGATGTGCTCGTGGTGAATCAAGACCGTGGCGCGATTGGGGCCACGCTGGTCGATAGCCTAAAAACCAACGGCGGCGTCAACGCCATCACCGATCGGGACGGTGTCGCCCTCACGCGCGAGTCCGCCGAAAAACTGATCATCGATCAGAAGTACAACATGGCGCTGGTGATTCCCGCCGATTTCAGCGATCAGATTCGCACGCAATTAGGCGCTCAGACGTCCACCCCGGCCCCGATCGATCTGATCGTCGATCCGGCCACGTCCGAGCAGATGCTTGGCCCGGTCAAGGGCGCGGTGGCTGGACTGGCGCAGCAAGCGGCGTTTACCAACATCATGCCCATGGGCATCGAGCTGATGTTGGATTCTATCCAGCAGAACGGGGGCAGCATTCCCGCGCCGATGCGCGATCAACTCACGGCGAATAACACGCAGACTTCGGCATTGACGGGTAGCAACCTCGTCACGGTGAATCAAGTGCAACCGGCGGGCATGACGGTGGAGCAGTTCCCCAACACGGTGCAGCAGAATGTGCCGGGCTGGACGCTATTTGGGGTGTTCTTCATCGCGCAGTTGGTGGCCGTCAGCATCCTTGAGGAAAAGAAAGTGGGTTCGTTCCGCCGCCTGATGGCCGCGCCGATGTCCCGCGCCACGATGCTGCTGGGCAAGTTGCTGCCCTACCTCATCCTCAATCTGGTGCAGATCGCGCTGATGTTTGCAGTAGGCGTCTTCCTGCTGCCGTTGACGGGCCTGCCGCGCCTGGAACTGGGCCAGCATCCCGAAGGCTTGATCCTCGTGTCGGTGTGCGCCTCCCTCGCGGCGAACGGGCTGGGTTTGCTGCTGGCCGCCATCGGCAAATCGGTGGAACAGATCGGCGGGCTGAGTTCGCTGCTGGTCGTCACCATGGCCGCCGTCGGCGGCGTGATGGTGCCGCGCTTCGTGATGCCGCAATTCATGCAGACACTCAGTTTCGTGTCGCCGCATGCCTGGGCGCTCAGTGCTTATCAAGACATCCTGGTGCGCGGCTATGGCATCGCGCAGATTCTGCCCGCCTGCGGCGCGCTGCTGCTCTTCGCGGCGGCCTTCTTCGGGATTGCGGTGCTGAAATTTAAGTGGGATTGATCGTGATGAGTGATGAGTGACGAGTGAAGAGCGCTCGTTCACTTTTCACTCGTCACTCGTCATTTTCTCCGCCGCCCGATCGGACCGTACAGCCGATCGGGTGGCTGTTTATTTCAGGCAGGTGGCGTATAATCGGCCCATCTTAATCGGTCTGGATGGACTATGAACAAAGGGTTGTGGTATGGCATCGCGGCGTATGGTTGTTGGGGCTTGTTTCCCATCTATTGGAAGTGGCTGCATCACGTGCCCGCGATTGAAGTGATCGCGCACCGCATCATCTGGTCATTTGTGGCCTTGACCATCGTGTTGCTGGTGATGCGTCAGTGGCGGGCGTTTCAAGCGGAGGCGTTGAAGCCACGCCTCATTGCCCGGTATGCACTGGCGGCAGTGTTTGTTAGCATCAACTGGTTCGTCTATGTGTGGGCAGTCAATCAAGGCTTCGTCGTTGAGACGAGCCTGGGCTATTTCATCAACCCGTTGCTAAGCGTGTTGATGGGCGTGATCATCCTGCGCGAAAAATTGCGTCCGGCGCAGTGGATTCCGATCGGGTTGGCGGCGGCGGGCGTCATCTATCTGACGATCTTGTATGGTTCACTGCCGTGGATCGCGCTGACGCTGGCCTTCTCGTTCGGCATGTACGGCCTGCTCAAAAAACTCGCGCCGTTGAATTCGCTGAACGGCTTGACGCTGGAGACTGGCCTTTTGTTCGTACCGATGGCCGTGTATCTCATCTTCATCGAGATCAACGGGCAAGCCGTGTTCCTGCACACCGACCTCGGCTCGAATTTGCTGATGTTGGGCGCGGGGCCGGTGACGGTGATTCCACTGCTGCTGTTTGCGTCGGCGGTGCGGCGCATTCCGCTGTCCACCGTAGGCATTTTGCAATACATCACGCCGACGATGCAGTTCTTGCTGGGCGTGCTGGTTTATGGCGAAGCGTTTTCGTCGGCGCAGTTCATCGGCTTTGGGCTGGTGTGGCTGGCGCTGATCGTGTTTACAATCGAGAATGTGTGGGAGCGCCGCCGCGTCCTGGCGATTGTTGAACCGGTGTAACTTTCGAGG
>JAGOBP010000194.1 GCA_017999195.1 Thermoflexales bacterium | reverse complement strand
GCCGTTGGCGTCGCCCAGCATAAAAGCCGCGCCATCCAGCACGTGCGGCGGATTTTGAACGTCGGGCCAGCGATCGGTCATTTTTTGATGGGTCGCAATCAGCGGGTAACTGGCGGCACTCAGCAGCAGCACACCCAGCACGACACTCCAACCGTATCGAATCAAGCGCGGCCAGCGTTGCACCTGAGTTCGTCCGTCAACCAGCGCCAGACTGATCGCTAAAGCGAAGAAGAGCCAGGCTTGATTGTAAAAACGAAAAACCATATTCGAGCGGCCGCTATCACCCTTAAGCACAAAGACTTCTACAAATAGAGTGATCAACAAGCCTAGGCCAAACAGCAGCCCACTGACTCGCCGCAACGTCGATAACGCGCGGCCCCAGATGACGCTATACGCCAGCCCGATCACGAGTGGCAGCCCAAAGGCCAATACCTCATAGTCGGCCAGCCAAAGTGCGTACAAACCATAGATCAAGACTGCGACAACTAAATAACGCTTGAGATGCCAGTTGCTCAAAGGTCCCCGTGGCTCGCGCTTTGAAACGGCGACCCACTGCTGATAAACATCTTTCAAGCGCGCTACCCAGCCCTGAATGAAAAGACTCAACACCAAAAACAACGCCAGGCCAAATACAAACACATAATCGATCAAAGGCGTTCTAAGCCCGTCCCATAACTGAAGCGAAACGTACTCTGTCCTGAACCACTCGGTGAAGGGCGCGTACAGTGCTATCGCCAGCCCGATGAAGGCCAGTTCATAGGCTACGCTGGTTTGAAGGGTGCGTTGAATGGAGTCGGTTCTGCCGCGCCAGAGTGTCCACAGAATGGCTACTGCGCCCAGTCCCAGAAAAGTCGGAAAATCCCAAGTGTGCGCGGCGCGGAAACTGCCAAAGATCAAGCCGGCCATCGCCAGACTGAGCAATCGACGAGGCCAAGTCAGGCGGGTCAACGGCAGCAGCACCACAGCCAGTATCCAGCCCAGCGCCAGGGCATAGAACGGCATGGTCAACAGATGCGGATGCAAGTCGCCGTACAGGAACGTAAAATATGGAAACTCGGCAATCGGGGTGTCTGGACGGCCGTTGAGGATCGGGCGTGAGGCTTCAAAATACCAGCGTCCTTCATCGCCCGGTAATGGGGTTTGCCCCGTCAGAACTTGATTCGCGCCATCTACGACCGCGCTAATCTGGCCGTCAACCGTCGACCGATCAGACTCGATCGTCGATGCTTCTGGCAGGTATTTCCACAGCGCTCGGACTTCATACAGATTGCCCGCGATCAACATAGCCAGCACCGCGATCAGACCAGCGGCATAGGCCCAGCCATGAACCGCCAGCCCGCTCAGCACCCGCGGACTTCGCGCTGCGGGCAACGCTGTCTCTTCGGGCTGGCCTTTGCGCAGACCCGCTACCAGGTTAAATCCAACGCAGAACACGCCCACGCCCGTCATTGCAAACCAGGCGGGCAGGATCAGGTTATAGGCGATCGACGGCAGGATGCCCAGCAGTTTAGTGGGAATCGCGGCGATGACGTAGCCGTAATAGTAGTAGTTGATGTAATGCCCGGAAAACCAGGGATTTTCAGGCGGAAAATACACGGACTTCAGAACCGCATTGAAAAAGGCAAAGTCCATGGGCTTCTCGCCGCCCAGCCACGGATGCCACAAATCGGGGTTGCCAAGTCGAATCGAGAGGCTGAACAGGAAGAGCACCAGAAAGATGATCTCGGTCGCCAGGATATGCGTCCAGCGGGTGCGGGCATAGTGGATTAAGCCGGCGCGTTGGCGGTAGGCCAGCCCCACGCTGACGGCCAGCGTTAATCCCGCACAGAGCCAAAGGGTCACGGCCGAGAATGACAAGACTTTCAGGCTGCCCGCGAACCAGGCCAGCCAGGCCACAATGATCAACCCGGCCATCCTAGCCAGCGGATACCCTCGATCTGGCAGGCCGGAAAAAACGGCATACACGATCGGAAAGGCGATTAACCCCAGGCCCAATAGCAGCAGATACCACAAGATTCCGCTTAACGGCTCATTCGCGTTGATCAATGAAAACCGATCGAACATCGACACCCAACTCGCGCCGTTGGTTTGCGCCGCCAGCCGATCGGGTGGAAGTTGCATCGCGGTCGGTGACTGATTGTATTGCAGCGGCGTCTGGAAAATCACCTGATCGAGATCGACACTGTTGAGCCGCGCGCTGATCTGATCGAGTGAGAAATCAGCCGATTTCTTGAAGATCATGACTTTGGGATGATCATAGACCGTGAAGGATTCATCGGCCGCTTGATCGGGAAACACTAGAAAGCCCAGAGACGGCGAACTTTCAAAGGTTGCTATCAGTTCAAACCCCAGCGGACTTTTGAAGGGCGGCTGCAACCCGTAGGCGACGTTCTCCAGATCATCGCCGCTGCACTCGCAGTTAAACAGCGTCTGGTAGTACTTCAACGTCATCGGATACCGCAGCGGCAGCCGGGGCATGGCGTCGTAGGCCCGGTTCGACGGGATGACCAGATAGTTGCTGCTGGCTAACACCTTGAGCATGGCGTCGCGTTTGGCCGGGGTGTCCGGCTCATACAGCTCAAGATTCAAGGGCGTGTAAATTCCGCCTTGCGCGTCGTATGAATCGATGTTAAGCGGCAGGGCATCGTCCCACGATGTCTCCAGCGCAAAGTTCTCACCCAGAACGCGCAGCGGAGCGCCCTGCGTAACTTCATAGCGAACCCCATACCGGGCTTGGCTGGTGACTTCGACGGGTGGAAACTCGAATGTCGGGGCAAACTGCATTCCCGGCTGTGAATACTGCAGAATTTGGGAAGCCTCTGCCAGCGGTTGGTCTTCAGCGCCTTCTTGATAAAGGCTTACTTTCAAGGTCGTGGTGGTCGGCACAAATTCCTGCTGGAAGTCTGCAATGTCGAGCCGGTTAATGACCAGCGATTCTTCCGGTGTGACGGGGATCATCCCTTGCAACATCCCCGGCGACTGAGCCTGTAGATTCAGATCAACCGGCAGGGCGGGGGCATCCCGATCGACATGTTTCAGCGTAACGGCCGATAGCGAGAATTGGCTGCTATTGTGCAGCCGGTAATGCACATAGTAGGTTTCACCTTGCGTGAGCGTGACATCGCCAAAAGCAATCGCGTGCTTCTCTGACTGGTTATCGTCATAGACACCCAGGCGACCCTCGGTGACGATGTCGGTGCCGGCTTCGTCGCGCGTTAAGCGGAAGTACAGACTCACGCCGATCTGGCGAACATTGGCGGCCGTGATTTTTGATGTTGTGCCCGGCTGAAAGACATTGAACTTGGCGGTTGGCGTGTCGCCCGGATCAACCAGATGATCGTTGCCAACCGCACCGGGATAGGAGCGACTGCCTTGCGGCGAATCGACGAGGATGTTGAACGGGCCGGGGATGTTGGCCAGCATCCATTCGGACGCGGCAATTCGCGTTATGGGTCGATTGTAGATTTGGGTGAAGGCCAGCGCATAAACGTACGAACCGATCAAAACGATGACCAGGGCCAAGATGGCCGCTGCCCCGGCCCAGGTGTGACGCCAATCGGCGATTTGTTGCGCCAATCGACGGCCATTGGCCAGCAACCGGGCGCGGCTTTCCCGGGTTCGGTCGTACAGTTCCACTAAGGCCCAGGCGGCAAACAAAATGATGAACGGATAAATCGGCAGGAAATAGCGCATATAGCGCCAGAACATGGCGTTTTGCCAGATGAAGTAGGCAGCGACCCAGGCAAAAGGCAGCAAATGCCGCCGCCAGTCGCCCTTCCACATTCGCCAGGCCGCCCAGGCCCATCCCAGCCAGCCCGCCAGACCCAGCGGCAAGCCCAGCCCCCAGTTAACCATGTTTGTCCAGGCATAGGTGATTGGTCGGTTTGTCCAGTGGGTGTTGGGCGGCCAATCGGAATTACCGGCGACATGGCTGGTGACTTCCTGAATGATCTTCAGCCAGTCTTGGTTAATCTGAAGACCCAACAGGCCCGGTCCGGCAAAGGCATAGGGCTGAAAGACGCGAAACGTCAGGAAGGCCATGGCGGCGGCCAGCGCCCAGCCACCGGCGATCTCTTTCACGCCCGATCGAAAATCGGGCGTCTTCCGGGCGGTGATCAATTTGGCCACACCGGCCAGAATAATGACGCCGAACACGGGCAAGGTATTGACCTTGCAGGCTCCGGCCAGGCCCACCGAAATGCCAAACAACCCAAAATAGATTCGGCTAGACCACGATGGCTTTTCGGCCCCCTGATCGAGCGGAATTGCCAGCAGTCCAAAATAGACGCTGGCAACGACAAACACGGTCGAAAATGAATCGACGGCATAGTAGTGGGATAGTTGAATCGGCAAGACCGCTGCGGCACCGAGCGCTGCGGCTAACAATCCGGTCCGTTTGTTATACAGGCGTTTGCCCAACAGGTAGAGCACCCAGACGGCCGCCAGATCAAACACACCGGATAAAGCCCGGCCCACCAGCGTAATCGAGTCATACGTGTCCATCTTCACCCACTCGGCGATCATCCGGGTGAAGAACAGCGGAAACATGCCGTAGGTATACGAGCCATACTTCAGTGGATTCAGGGTGCTGGTGGTGGTATCAAAATAGACCGCCAGTTCGCTGACGCCGCGAATCTGATCGGTGACCATGGTCACATATCGCTCGTCGGGGTGTTGATGTTGATTCTCGTCCCAATTCAGGCCGGTCAGTCGGAAGTATGCCCCAACCAATAAGATCACAACCAGCGCCAGACTGGTTTTCCAGGAAGGCTTATCTTTGGGCCGAGCGGCAGGCGGCCGGGTTTCACTCTGCGGACTTGGTTGTTCGAGGCGTGCTGCCGCCTGAGAAATTGCCGCGGGCGTCAGCTCACGGGGCGGAGTCGCAGTCTCTGACGGAACCGGTGTTTGGACCTGGGGAAGATCGGGGCCGACTTCAGGTTGTGCGACGCTGACCAGCGGCAAGATGCGCTGCAAGACTTCCGGCTCAATGCCCCAGATTTTGCTGAGTTGATCGACTGATTGATAGGGCCGAAGTGCGATGATCCGTTTTGCCAGCCGGGGAGAGATCCTGAGTTTTTTGACCAGCACTGGCTCGTCTGCGGTGTTCAGATCGACGGTTGACTGAGTCTTCTGGATCATCAACTATACCCTGGGGAGAAATCCTGGTAAGGCTGGTCTGCATTCATCAGGTGCTAAACGCAACACGCAAGCGTTATGACTTATCTCTCTAGAACGATCGCCGGCCCCTGGTCGAGAAATAACTGAGGCGACTGTGTCACAGTGAATGCTCAATGCGGCCGATTATAGCCGACGCTGAGCTGCGCGGCAACACACTTTGGGCTGCGATCCTAATTTGTCATCAACGCCGGACCATCGGCAGGTAGACTTTAGGATTTTCGACGCTGGGCATCACCAGCGTCCAGCGATTTAATGCGGCCGGATTAGTTTCGACGCTTGAAATATTGCAGACTTCCAGCCGCCAGACGCCGCGGAGCGGTTCGCCAAATATCGGGGTCAAACTTTGATCGGGCACACGCACATTCTTGAAAAATGGAATGCCGATATCGAGGTGATCCTCAGTGCCGACGGGACCGGCCGTTGCGTCGTCATCCCACAGCACATCCAGATTCTGGCCGTCGCCACCCGTGTCGCCCAACAATTGGATCTCTTTATCCCTGGGCGAGTACAACTTGACACGCAGTTCACCGCGCGGCGCAAACGTGATATTGGCACCAACATGCAGAGTGCCGATGAGATAGTTGCTGTTGATAATGGTCGTGCTGGTGATGCAAGTACCGGACGCTGCGGTGTCTGTTACGCTATTGGTGTAACCGATGACCTCATACGCCCCGATGTCGCAAGTTGCGCCTTGCGGCCGATCGATTCCACGTTGATCGGTCAACGGACAGTTGGCGTTGTTACCGTTATCGATGGCCTGACTGCCGACCAGCAGTTGGCGCGTGAGGGTGGTGCCACCATTGTTGACCAGTACACCCAGCAGCGGATCGGTGTTGGTGATGTCGCCGGTGGCGTTAAGCCCACAGCTGCCATCGCTGCTGAGATTGTAACCGTTTGAAGTGAGCGCGCCGGCGCAATTGACGCCGCCGATGCTCGCCGCAATAATCGTATTGGCGACCGCCGTGCTGCCGCCTGTGTGTTCCAGCGCCGGCGCAGTGTTGTGGCTGATGGTGCCATTGAGCACGGTCAGGCTGCCGTTATCGTTTAGAATTGCGCCGGTGGTAGAGCTCAGGACCGCATTATAACTGAGCGTCATGTTGACCAGCCGGGCACTGGCCGTACTCGCATTATATAAGCCGCTGCCACCCTGCAAAGTGGTCGTGTTACTGTACAGCGTGCCCTGGGTTAAAGTCAGCGCGCCACGATTATTGATACCGCCGCCCTGCGTGGCCGAATTCAGGTAGCCCGTGCTGTCAACAATACTCACGCGGCCGCTGCTGTTGTTGTATAGCCCGCCGCCATTGGCCGCCCGATTGTGCGCCACCGTCGATCCAGACAGGCTGGCAATCGATTCGTTGTACAGCCCGCCGCCATCGCCGCTGAGCGCCTGATTGTTGTCGACCGTTACGTAGGCGAGTGTCAATCGGTTGTTGGGACCAGCGCTATAGATGCCGCCGCCCTTGCCGCTGATCGCCCGGTTATTCGACACGGTGACCGATGTTAAATTGGCCGTGATATTGCCGTATAACCCGCCGCCCGATAGGTCGCTTTCGTTGTTTGTGATCTGGCTGTTGTTGAGGGTGAGGCTGCCGCTGCCGCTCACCACGTATAAGCCGCCGCCATTCACGGCTCGGTTTTCAGAGACTTGCGCGTTGAGCACTGTCACCGCGCCGCTCCCCGCGCTGTATACACCGCCGCCGATGCCGGAAACCGCGCTGTTGCCACGAATGATTACGCCGGTAAGCGTGGCGCTGCCGTCGCTGTACAGGCCGCCGCCGTGGGTGCTGACGGCCTGATTGTTGCGCAGAGTTGTGCCGTTAAGACTCAGCTGTCCGGTCGAGTGGTTGTAGATACCGCCGCCGCTGGTGGCAGCCAGGCTGCCTGTGATGAGACTGCCGCTATCCACGGTCTGGGTGGCATTGTAGATCGCGCCGCCCGCGCTGGTGGCATGATTGCCTGAGTAGGTATTGTTGCTGGACGAAAACTGCGCGCCCGCCCCCGCATTGTAAATGCCGCCGCCCTCGTCGGCTTGATTGTTGTTGATGACGCTCGCCGTTAAGGTCAGCGCGCCGGAATTGCCGATGCCGCCGCCCAAATTCGAGGTGTTGTTTATCAGGCTGACCCCGGTCAACGTGGCCGAACCCAGATTAAACAGGCCGCCGCCGCGTTGGGTTCCGTTGTTGTGGTTGTTTTCAATAAGCACATTGTTGAGGGTGAGGTTGCCCTGGCTAAAGATGCCGCCGCCGCCCGTATAG
>JAGOBP010000193.1 GCA_017999195.1 Thermoflexales bacterium | reverse complement strand
CGAGATAGCCGCCGGTGATGATGTGCAACATATCGGCGGGCTGCTGACGCAGGACAGATCGCAGTTGGGCGCGACCCCGCACGCGCAACGGCCAGCGAGTCACCGCTTTGAATGCCCGCCACAGCAGCATCGAACCACCCAGACGATTCGCTTGCCGCCACTCATAATCGAGCCGGGTCGCGGTGTCGACCCGATAGGGCTGAAAATCGATCGGGCGTTGAATGGCCGCCGCCACCCGATCAGCGACACCGGCGATCGGGTTCGCCAACAGGGTGATGTCAAATTCAGCCGGCAACCCGTTGATCAAATCCCAGCAGAAACGTTCCAGACCGCCGGGCAAATAATTCTCGATGAAAATGTTGATGTGCATGGGCGGCTCTGCCATTCATCGCTTGGCTGGCAATCTCAATCGCACCGACAACCAGGTCGCAGCGATTTGGGCCTGCAGTTCACTGCGTGTCATGCCGATAATCGCCGGCCACAGCAGAATCAGGCCGACGCAGCCCAGGGTATAGATCAGGCCGCTGGCTACAAAACTCACCAGCGTGTTCTTGATCACCAGATCAACGGCGGCCGCACTCAACCAGGCCAGGCCGACCATTAACCCGGTCGAATAAAGTTGATGCGTCAAGAAATACCTGAATGACAAATGCATAAATCGACAGATAAACCACATCTGCAGGTTCACAGCCACAAACTGAATCACGACCATCTTGATGGCAAGGCCGGTTGCCCCCAAACCCAGTCCCAACAAACTGGCCGGTGCCAATAGCCAAAACGTGAGCAGTAGGTCGGCCACGGCCATCCCGACACCCAGATTCCGATAAAGCCGCGTCTGGCCGATCGCCAGCAGGAAAGTGCCGCCAAGCTGCCCGTAGGTTTGATGAATCGGATAGAGCGCCATGATGGCAATGGGCAGTGCCGCCCGCTGAAAGTCCTCACCGCCCACGAGCGCCGTCACCTTGTTCGCCTGCACCATGACAAACACGGCCAGAAAAGCTGCAATCGCATAGAGTAGCGGAACGTAGCGGCGCAACAGGGCACGCATACGCTCCTGGTTTTGCTCGCCAAAAGCCTTGGCAATCTCGCGCCAGAACAGCGGCGTCATCGAACCTGATACCAGAAAGCACAGCGCGCCGATTTGATACGACAGACTATAAAAGCCCTGCTCAACCGAACCCGCAAAGAACTGCAAGAACCAGCGATCCTGCACGCTATTCGCCAAACCCACAAACGCAAACAACATCAATGGTGCGGCGTAAATGTAAAACTCGCGGGTGTAATTTTTGGCCGCGTCAAACGTTAGCCGGATTTTAGGGATCAGCGCCACGCCGTGCTTGCGCAAGACGACCCACCAGCTGATCGCCAGAAAAACCAGGATGGCATATTGATACAAAAAGAACTCGGCCAGGCTAAACCGCTGCAACAAAAACACCAGCCCGAGCAAGGCCAGACTGACCACTTTCTGCTGAAGGCGCGCCATCTCGCTGGGCACCGTCAAGCCATAGGCATCCATCACTTTGTTGATGGTCTGAATGTACCAGGTCAACAAGCCCCAGATAACGGCCAACCAGATCATCGGCGCAGCCTGGCCGGGCCACAACTCCTGATCGAACTGCACCCCAAACACGATCAGGACGGCCAAAATCACCAGACCGCTGAGCACCGCCGTCACTCCGGCAAAGAACCGCGAGAGGCCCACTTCATGCGGGCGTTGGGATAACTTGCTATAAAAGCCGGATGACAAACCCGAGTCAAAGAAACTGATGAGCTGATTGAAAAACGTACTCAAAAAGCTGAAGTCGCCGTAAGCGGCCGGCCCCAACATGCGCGGGATGAGCGCCTGTACAGCCAATGTAATGGGCAAGCCCGCGAAGCTGGTGACCAGTTTGTAGAGATACCGCCTTCTCAGCGAATCTTCAGGCTTGACTGGCTCCTCGCCATCGATGGCAACGGTGTCCAACGGTTACTCCAACGTCTTCAGAAAATCCGCAAAGATCTGCCAGACGGGTTTATCTGGCGAGCCGTTCTGCTTGATGAACTTGTCCTTATAGGCGCGATACGCGGCTTCATCCACGTTGAGCGCGGCGGACCAATCGATCGTGGCGGGTAGATTATCCAAATCGATCGGTTGCTTGCCAAACACGGCCGCCATGCGGACAATGTTGATATGATCCCAGGCCGGGTGCGCCGCATAACTCAAGAACACGGCCGGCCGATGATGCAGCACGACAAAATTAATCGTGGTGCTGTCATGCATCAGCACCAGGTTGGCCGCTTTGACCAACTGGAGGGTCTTGTCCCGAATAACCCGACAGCCTTTGAAATAGTCCGGGAGGCGGTCGTAATACGATCGGGGATGCGCGGCCACCACGACTTGCAGCCCCAATTCTTGCTCAACACGCTCGAAAAAGCGGACGAGCGCAGGATAGTAATCTTCAGCCGAAACGGGCGGAGTTCGACCTAGAAAGATCGCGTCGGGATGAAAGGGACCGGCCTGATCCACAAAGACGGCATAGGCGCACTGCGGAACGTCAGCATCGCGCTCAGTCACCGCGCGGTCCTTGAGATACAGATCGTAATCGAGGGCGTGCGCCACAACCTCTTGCCGCGGCACGCCAAACGGAAAGCGTCGATCTACTGAAGCCGTGCCGCCACGAAAAACGAAATCGGGCGGGCGGACGCCCAGCCAGTGCGGCGGCAATTTGCGAAAACCGGCCACAAGACCCCGGCGTGGTGCTTTGAGCAACTTGGGGATCCAGCGGGCTAGCTTGTGGTGAACCAGGTCGGCGCCGGCCGGCAGCGCATTCAACATCTGAATGCCGAACACATGCTTGCCGCGCGACAACGTTTTGAACAGCCCCCAGGACTGGGAACGATACCCAATGTCCATCACAAACACCGTCGTCGCAGGCTCAACCTGAACGGCGGCCAAAGCCTCACGTTCGGTCCGGAACGCCCGGATGCCGTGGAATTTCAACGGATCTGGTTCGGGGAAGTTGACCAGTTCCGGCACCAGAAACGGCGTACAATCCCAAATTTCAACCGCAAATCCGGCCGTCTCAAGAATTTGAAGGCCATAGCGTTCGTAGAGCCGTTGGGCCAGAGGAACTTCTTCAACAAAAACGATCTTGTTGACCATGACGGTTAATTCTCGCGCCGCCAGGCTGCCTGATAGGTTTGGATGGTTTCAATCACACGCTGTTGATCGGCTTCTGGCAGCCCGACGGAACACGGCAGGCTCAGGGCCTTGCGATTCAGCCGCTCAGCGATTGAGCAATCGGTCGCGCGCATTCCTTGATGAGCTGGACTTAGATGCGCTGGCTGCCATAGCGGGCGAGTCTGGATCTTGGCCTCACTGAGATATCGCAACAGCGCACGGCTATCCGGGCCAAACTGCGCCGCATCCACCAACACCGTAAACATCCAGAACACGCTAAACGCCCAATCGGCCTCGTGCATCGGCGTCAAGCCAGGCAGAGCGTACAGCGCCTCAGTGTACGTTGCGGCGATCCGGCGCTTGGCCGCGATATGCTCGTCCAGTCGTTCCAGTTGAGCCACGCCTAACGCCGCTTGGACATTGGACAAACGGTAGTTGTAGCCGATTGCGCCATGCACAAACTCGAGCGGATCATCTTTCGCTTGCGTCGTCAAGTATTTCGCGCGACGCGCCATCACTTCGTCATCGGTCACGATCATGCCGCCGCCGCCGGTCGTGATCAACTTATTGCCGTTAAAACTCAAGCAGGCAATATCGCCCAGCTGGCCGGCCATGCGCCCTTTGTATTTTGCCCCGAGACTCTCAGTCGCGTCCTCGATAATCGCCAGGTTGTATTTGCGCGCGACCGCGATCAAAGGTTCGATGTCAACCGGGTGCCCCAGAACATCCACCGGCACAATCGCTTTGACGCGCCGCCCGGTTGCGCGATCACGCAATTCACCGTTGACCCACTGGCACTCGTGTTCCAAAAACTCAATGGCCTTGTGAGTGTCCATCTGCCAGTAGTTTGGCTCGGCATCCACAAAGACCGGATAGGCGTTGGCGTACCGAATGGCGTTGACCGGCGCGATGAAGGTGAGGGTTGACACCAGTACCTCGTCGTCCGGCAGGACGCCTGCCACCAGCAGCGCGATGTGCAAGGCCGCCGTTCCGTTCACCGTGGCGATGGCATAGCGCGTACCGACTCGCGCCGCGATGTTGCGCTCAAAGCGCTCCACGTACGCGCCCACCGACGATACGAAATTCGTATCCAGGCAGTCCTTGATGTACGCCCATTCATTACCGCGAATTTCCGGCACGCACAACGGGATAAAACCTTCGGGCGTTGGAGCGCCAGGCTCAAATGATGTAGACACCAGGTCAATACCTTTCCGGACAACGGCTTCTGACACGCCGCCGCGTCAGTTTACGGTGTAACTTTCCCACTTTCAGAATCACTTTGTGCCTGGGCATAGTCGGCGTGTTGACCGATATCCAGCCAGTATTCATGCACCGGAAAACTGGCCACGATCCGCTGGGCATCCAATAGCCATTGAATCAGATCGGTCATGTTGAAGTGCTGCCCTTGCGGAATAAACTGAAAGACCGTTGGCTCCAGCAGATAGATACCTGCGTTCACCAGTAAGCTAACCTGCGGCTTCTCGCGCAAGTGCTGCACCAGCGGGCCGTCGCATTCGATTACACCATAGGGCACTGGCACTTCGTACCGCCGCACGGCAATCGTCAAGTCGGCCTTGTTCTCCTGATGAAAATCCAGCATCGCACGAAAATCGACTTGCGTCAGAATGTCGCCATTGATGACCAACACCGGTTCAGTCGGCTGTGGCATCAACCCGAGTGCGCCGCCGGTGCCCAACGGCCGATCTTCGTTTACGTAGTTCAGGTCCACCCCAAAGGCGTGCCCGTCACCAAAATACTCGATGATCTTTTCCGGCTTGTAGTGGGTCGTTACATTAACCCGCCGGATGCCCGCTTGCTGCAACTGCTGGACAATGCGCTCCATCAGTGGCCGCCCGCCCACCGGTAGCATGGGCTTGGGCAAATCTTCGGTCAACGGGCGCAGACGTGTACCCTGGCCTCCCGCCATGATCACCGCTTGCAACAACAAATCCTGCCGGGGCAACAATTCGTCCAGCGTGACCAAATCGACCACTTGCCCGCTCTCGTTCAGCAACGGTATCTGGCGGACCGAATGTTGCCGCATGAGCGCTAACAAGGCATCGGCTGGCGTGCCAGCCAGAGCCGTCACCGGCTTAAGTTTGGTCGCCGCCTTCACCGTTAACAACGCGCTAACCGGCGTGTCCAACTTCAGGCCGGCCAGCATGGCGCGGCGCACATCGCCATCCGTGATGGTGCCCAGCAATTGTTGATCGGGCCGTACCACCAGCACAATGCCGCGGTGATTGCGGTCGATCCGGGCTATCGCCTGACCGATCGAAGTATCTGGCAAGATCAACACGTGTTCCATTTCAAGCGTCATGGTTAGTCCTCGGCCTACGACCAGACAACCGCCCGATCGTATGGTGAAGATCGTCGGGCGCTAAGTGAGCGCATCCTTCCCCAAACCGACATCGATGCCCGTCCAATAGATTCGGGCCCGAATCAACGCCTGGGCACGGACCTGACCGCGCTGCGCGATGCGCTGCCGTTCTTCCGTGTGGGCCAGATAATGCGCAATCACCTCAACCGCCTGAGCGGGTGACGTATACGCGACAAAGTGCTCGCCCGGCGTAAAATAGCGCTCGATGCCGGGCACGGCCTGCGCGACCAGCAACGTGCCGCACGCGGTCACTTCAATGTACCGATAGATCAGGTGTGGAAACCACGTCCAATCTGTGCCATCAACCGCAATCTGATCAGCTGTGGTAACGATGAGGGCGGCATTACACAAGCGCGCCCAGTAATCCACCTCGGCTGATTTCGGCGTGCCCAGTTCGCGCCCCTTCATTTCAAGTGTAAAACCGCGAACGGCCAACCCATCTTTGATCTCACGCAAAATGGTTGTGCGTGGTTCATACAGTGAGCCGACAAACACGGCCGTCGGGGGCTGCGGTTCCAATCGGTGGCTGGCAATGTCCTCGACCGTTCTCAACGTCGCCTCGGAAAATGGCATCAGCACCGGCGCGACTACCCGCCCATGCGGGAATATCGGGCGAAAACGACGCGGCGACATCAGGCTGGTCACCATGCCCGATCTGGCACTAACCATCGCGCATTGTGCGCGCCAGGTTCGCATCGGCAGATCGGTCAAGATACAAATCGGCGTAATGCCACGCACATAAAAGAGCATGGCAATCCTGAACGACTGCCATAGCGCCTGTAGCCACTGTTGACTGCCTGTGCGGGCATCATACACGTAATGGGTGGGCCGAAATTGCTCAGCCGCGCGCCTGACCTGCGCCAGGTAATCTTCGTCCCGGTTGATCACGATCTTGTGAATACGCTCGTCCCCCAGATACTCACAGGCCGAAGCGTAGAGTTCCTTGAACTCGATCAACTCCCAACCCCGTGCCCCGGCTTCCATGCAGATGGTGGCCACCCGATCAGCTGGTCTGCGCTTAATGGCCGCCCACCGGATCAGGCTTAGCGGCAGCAAGGCCAGCCACGTGATCCAGTAAGGAATGTAGACTAGGCGCGGAATGAGCGAGTTGCGATACCAGGCGTTAAGCATGATCAACTTTCGGGTGGAACGGGATCCGATCGGTCGCGCGTATCGCCCACCACGCGCGCCGGCACCCCGGCCACGACCGCAAAATCAGGAATGTCTTTCGACACCACCGCATTGGCCGCCACGATGACGTTGTTGCCGATCGTCACGCCGCCCGAGATGATTGCACCGGACGCAATCCAGCAGCCGCTGCCGATGCGAATATCGAAGCCTTTGCGCGGTACTTCGCGCCCGGCCCCGGATGTAGCACTGCTCTTACCCGCCGCCAGTGAGGCACGTTGACCACCCACAAAGGAATGCCGCCCCGTGAGCACCATGACGTTGTAGCCGAAGATGGTGTTATCGCCGATGTACACTGAGCCGCTCTCGACATTCACGAGCGTGTTGGCCAGGCGCGCGCCTTTGCCCAGATGAAGACTGCCGCCATCGCCTTCGACGTAGGGCGTCTGATAGGCGTAATACTTGAGGAATCTGATCACGGGGATCAGCGTCTTCCTCAACTTCATCTTCAACGTTCGACTAAAACTCATTGACTGTTATCACTTTCTGGCACAGGGTGCGGCGAGCAAACCTTTACAGGAAATTGTTCGCCTGCGCCACTCTGGCCGAAACCCACAGCGCATTGCCGGTGTACAACCGCCCTTGTGAGGTGTCACGCGTATCATATAGATTCACAAAGTGATAGCCGACATCGCGCATGAAAGAAGCGATGTCCCAGAAGTAAGCCTGTCCCACGCGATAGGGGACAAAGAAGGCTTCAGTCAGTACGACATCAATGGCCTGCGCCGTGAGCAAA
>JAGOBP010000192.1 GCA_017999195.1 Thermoflexales bacterium | reverse complement strand
GAAGGCACGGCGCAGGCGCTGGTCGATTGGGCTTCAGCGGCGATCACGACGCAAGCCTTGAAGGGACGGCGTGTGGTGATCTTCGGCCACGACTCGATGGGCATGGAAACGGCCCTCGCGCATGTGCTGCCGACCCGCCAACAATTCGGCATCGAGATCACGCGGCTGGATATGAAACTATTGGCCGATATGCTGAATAAGAAAGCGTACAAGGCCGAAGAACTAAAAGAACTGCGCGCGTGGGTCGATCGGATGGTGGGCAACCGCTTGGAATTGCGCGACCAAAGCGATTCTGACATCTTCAATCAAAGTCTGGCGCTGTATCTGATCACGCGTGATCTGTTGAAGGACCTCGATGCGGTAGGCGGCGGTTTCATGAGCCAACTCGAATGGGGCTCGGATTTGCGCGGCACGCCGCTGCCCGTGGCCGATGCGATGGAGTCGTTCTTCAACTCGTCGTTCGACCACAACGGCCGCAAGTTGCCGGTGCCCTTTGCGACCGAAGCCGACGTGCAGGGCTTGCTGACGATGTTGTTCATGTCGTCGCTGACGGGCGGCCAGCCGCCGTTGTTCATGGACTTCCGCAAAGTGTGGGAGCGCTGGGAACTGGAAGGACTCGCCGCCAAGGTGGGCGTGACTTTGCCCGACAATGAAGCGTGGGCGGTGAAGGGTCTGGTCGATGGCGACAACTCCGGCAGCGCGTCATTCGATTGGGCCGCGAAGCCCGGCGCGAGCGTCGAAGAGATCATGGCGGGCGTTTCGTTCCCGCTGCAAGACTTTGACTACTTCCCCGGCAAGGGCAACTCGGTGACGTTCACTTCGCCCGGTGGTTTGAGTGGTATCGCCGGTCGGTTGACGTACAGTACGCTGTCCGGTCTGTTCGGCATGAACTGGGACGAGGCCGAAACGGCCGAAGTGCCTGCGCCGCTGGCGAAGGCGCTGGCCGGTTCGACGAACAAAGAATGGCCGCACTCGTTTGTCGTGCCCAAGTACGCGACGATGTATGAGTACAAGCACTATCCGCCCGCCAATCACTTCCACATGGTGCAGGGTCTGTCGCCCGCACGACTGGAATACTGGATGGACTTGAACAACATCCTGTCACAAGTGTATTGGGCCGCGCGGCCCGCGTTTGTCGAAGGCGTCGATCGACCGCTGCCATTGTTGTATCTGGAGAACGGCGGCGAGAATCACGCCAAGTTGATGTTAGGCAAGAAACTGTAACCCTCACCCCCAACCCCTCTCCCGAAATCGCATCCTGAGCTGAGCGTAGCGAAGTCGAAGGACGATTTCGGGAGAGGGGCGACACCAGGTTCCTATGCTCAAAAGCCAATTGCTTCAACCGGAGATACTGGCGGCATTAGGCAAAGCTGGACACGGCGCGAAGGTGTTGATTGCCGATGGCAACTTCGCCTTCGGCCCGATCATTCATCCGCGTGCGACGTGCGTGTGGCTGAACCTCGCGCCGGGGCTGGTGACCGTCACCGATGTGCTGAAGGTGCTGCTCACAGCCATCCCGATTGAGGCAGTGGACGTGATGACGCCGGAGACGGGCGAAGAGCCGTCGATCCACGCGGACTTCAAGGCCATTCTGAGCGAAGCGCAGCGTAGTCGAAGAACGACCGCCGACGTGCCGGTGACGAAGCACAAGCGTTTTGCCTTCTATGACGTGACGCGCAGCCCCGACACAATCCTCGTGATTGCGACGGGCGAACAGCGCATCTATGCCAACATCGTGTTGACCATCGGTGTGGTGATGCCGGAATAAATCAAACCACGGATAACACGGATGGCACGGAGAATGAATACGAATCTGTGAGATCCGTGTAATCTGAGGTTATTTAGGAGTAATCATGCTCAAGACAACGTTGCTGCAACCCGAAATTCTGGAAGCGCTCGGCGGCGCCGGTCACGGCGCGAAGGTGTTGATCGCGGATGGCAACTTCCCATTCAGCACCAAGGGGCGGCCTGCGGCCAAGCATGTGTATCTGAATCTCGCGCCGGGGATGTTGACGGTGACGGACATTCTAAAAGTGCTGGTCACCGCCATCCCGATTGAGGCGGCGGAAGTGATGCAGCCGCCCACCGGCGAACCGCCCATCTTTGCGGAATTCCGCGAGATTTTGGGGATGGAACTCAAGCCGCTGGGCCGCTTTGAATTCTACGATGCCGCTTCGTCCAACGATGTGGCGTTGGTGATCGCCAGCGGCGAGCAGCGCATCTATGCCAACCTGCTGTTGACCATCGGCGTGGTGATGCCCTAATCGAACAGCGATCCACGACGCCTGGCGCGCCGCCAGCGCTTAGCGCTGGATACGGCGAGGGCACGAACTACACGAAAGAAAACGGCGAGTCATGTGACTCGCCGTTTTTGATGCAGGCTAAGCTCAGCCGACGAAGGTCGGCTTTGTGTTTTTGTTGCTGCGACTTTAGTCGCCCATATTCAGGCTACCGCTGCTTTTAACATCTGCATTCGCCCTTGCGGTCTGATGCGATAAGCATCACATGCCGCCGGGATGAGGGCGGTTTGATGCCAGCCCAACGGTATTTGCCAATCGTCGCTTTCGATGGTCGCCTGGCCCTCGATAACTGTGAGCGCGTGGAACGATTCGCCACGCGTGGCGAGATCAATCGCGTTGGCTTCTGCTGTCAACAAGTCCAGTGTGAAGTAGTCACAGTTGATCAGCGTTGTTGTTTCACCATCGCTGAAGGTCGGCTTCGACGTGATGGGCGCAGTCGCGTTCAGATTAGTCACGGCCAACGATTGCTCGATGTGCAGCGGTCGACCATCGCTGGCGGGACGGTCCCAATCGTAAACGCGGTAGGTTAAGTTGGAAGTCTGCTGCACTTCATACAACATCACGCCCGGCCCCAGCGCGTGAATCGTGCCCGCGCGAATGAACACGGTGTCGCCTGTGTTCACGTTCAGTCGCCGCATATGATCGAGCAGCGTACCGCCGCGTATGGCTTGCGCCAGTTCTTCGGCGCTCGTGCCTTCGGTCAGGCCGCACAGAATCTCGGCGTTGGGTTCAGCGTCAAGGATGTGCCAGGCCTCGGTCTTGCCAAATTGATCGGGGCCAGCCATGCGCCGGGCTTGTTCATCGTTGGGATGCACTTGCAGCGATAACCACGCCGCGCAGTCCAGCAACTTGATCAAGATGGGGAAGCGCGTGCCCGTGCGATGGAACGCGCGCGTGCCCAACAAGGCCGATCCATATTCGGCCGCGATGTCGCCCAAAGTACGACCGTGCAGCGGGCCGCTCACTACGCGATCGTGCTCGTACACGATCCACGCTTCGGCCGTGAGTTGGCCGGGGCGCAGTCGCTGTCCGCCCCACACGTAATCACGATATTCAGGCTCAACCAAGAGTGGTTGACGCAAAGCTTCGATCATGCGCGCTCGTGCTCCACTTGGGCTAACGCAATCGCGCCCAGCATGCCCGCTTGATTGCCCAGTGCGGGCAACACGATGAATTGATCGATATCGCGCGTAATGCGATCGGTTTGCAGATAGCCGTTAAGCAGCTGCACGACTTCACGCCGAATGTTTTCGATCAAGCCCGGTTGTTGCATCACGCCACCGCCGATGACGATTCGCTGCGGCGCGACGACGAGCGTGAGATTCATCACGGCCAACGCGATGTAGTGCGCTTCGAGTTGCCACGCGGGATGATCGGCGGGCAGCGTTTCCGCGGGCTGTCCCCACCGTTTCGCCATCGCCGGGCCGCACGCCAGTCCCTCAAAACAATCACCATGATACGGGCACGCGCCGGTGAAGGGATCGCGCTGTGGATCGCGCGGCAGCCGCATGTGGCCTGCCTCGGGATGCAACAGGCCGTGCAGCAGTTGGCCGTTGACCAGGCCGCCCACGCCGATGCCCGTGCCGACCGTCATGTACAGCAAGGGATCAAGCGCCTGATTTTCAGGCACCCAGTAATGCTCGCCAAACGCGGCCACGTTGACGTCTGTATCGAAGGCAACAGGCACGTTCAACGCGCGCTGAATGCCGCCGCGCAGATCGGCCTGCGCCCAGCCGGGCTTGGGCGTTGTGGTGATGTAGCCATACGTTGGCGACTGCGGATTGAGATCGACCGGCCCGAACGAGCCGATACCGATCGCGGCCAAGTCACCACCGTGCCGCTGGAAGAAGTCCACGCTGCGCGCGATGGTTTCAGCGGGCGTGGTGGTGGGAAAGCGTTCTTCGGCCACGATATTCTGCGGGCCGGTGCCGATGACGCACACAAATTTGGTGCCGCCTGCTTCGATGCCGCCGTAAAGTTTCATAATACCTCTTTGAATTGCGTCATGGCGAGCGCTCGAAGAGTGCGAAGCAATCTCGTTTTTCACCTGGCACAGAGATTGCTTCGTCGCGCTGCGGTGCGCAATGACGAATAGGTTACGGGTGGTTGAAAAACGCCACTTCAAGTTTGAAGGTGCGCGTGGCTTGCGGTTCGATAATTTGCAACGTGCCGCGTTCGCGTTCGGCGGCGCGGCCGCCCACGTGACAGTTGGCGGGTTCAAGTCCGGCCACGTACAAGCCTTCGCCCAGCATCTTCCACTGCACCAGAATGGGATAGTCTGACTTGGCGTAACGCAACGCGAGGCCTAAACCTTGATTGGCATTGAAGGCCGGATTGACGAAGCGAACCTCAACCATGTCTGATGGATCAGGCACGATGTCATGATAAAACACTTGCTCGGCATAACCACTGCAGGGCGCAGCAAACTCCCGATAGTGCTCCACGCCCGATCGCGCCGCTTCGTCGCGCGGCTCCGTCGTGTGCGGTGGCAGTTCGAGGCGCGCCGTCGCATCGACCAAGGGGAAGCCCAGATTGAAGTGCTGCAAGAACATCAATGGCGCAGGACTAAAGCCGCGATTCTCGATGGTGTCTTCGATCCAGAGGCGCGGTTGATCCAATCGGGTGGAGATGCGGCGCGTCAGCACCAGGTTTTCGCCAAAGACCGCACTTTGATGAACGTCGCCCGTTACCGAGAGGACATAGTCATCACCGTGCCAGGCTTCATCGATGTTGACATGACTTGCGGGCAAACTGCTGATTCGCCCGTGAATGCCCAGTTCTTCGCCATGGTCATTGTGCGGACTGCCCACTTGCGTCAGGCCGCAGGGCGTGGAGAAGCCCGCGGGCCACGTGCGCAGCCAACCGACGCCAGTGTGTTCGGCATACGCGGGATGGGCCACATCGACACCGCTGGTGAAGGGCAGGGGCACGCCGTGAAAACGCAAGTCCGTCAGGCTCAAGCCGCGATCAGTGATGACGGTAAATTCAAGGCCCGCTGCATTGCGCACAGTCACGCCGCGCACGCCGCGTTCACGGCCCGCGCTTAATTCAAAGGGTTGCACGCTCGCCAATTGGCGCATATCGCCGATGTGGCGCAGCAAATCCGATCGAGTGTAGGTTTGTCCCCAGAGTGTTGGCATGGCTTTATCCCTTGATCAAGTTGAAATCGGCGGCGTGCCCGTTGCTCAGCAAGAAATTATCGATCTTGTCTTCGACCAGTGTTTGCACGGCGCGCTGACCCCGTTCAATCACCGCGGCGGGGAGGGCGCGCAAGCCGGCGTCTGTCAGTCGCTCGGTGCGGCCCAACTCGGCCAGCAAAGCGAGTTCCAGATCGGTGGCGATATTGACTTTGCTGATGCCGCCGCCCGGCAAGCGAATGGCGTTATGAATCTGATCGGCGGGCGTGCCCGATCCGCCATGCAGCACCAGATGTACCGGCGTCCGGGCGCGAATGGCCTGGATGCGCGCCAGATCGATCGTCGGTTGTTTGACGAGATACTGGCCGTGCGCCGTTCCCACTGAGATCGCTAACGCATCGACTTGGGTTTGATCGACGAACGTTTGAGCCTCGGCGGGGTCCGTGTAGAGTTCTTCATCGTTCTCGGTTTCCATGTGATCGGTCGTGCCGATGCGACCTAACTCGCCTTCCACCGACACGCCGCGCGCATGCGCGTAGTCCACCACCTGCCGCGTGGCGGCGATGTTGCCCGCCAACGCTTGCGCCGACGCATCGATCATCACGGAGGTGAAGCCCAGGTCGATCGCTTCGGTGATCAGTTCAAACGGCTGGGTGTGATCCAAATGCAAACAGACCGGCACGCTGGGCTGCACGTCTTCAAGTTGCAGCCAGAACTGCCGCGCGAACTCCGCCAATGTCAGGTCGTACCAGTGCAACTCGATCTGCGCGATTTGCACGATGACGGGTGAGCGCCGCGCTTCCGCTGCGCGCAGAATCGGCGTGATGAAGGGCGTATAGCGCGCGGAAAACGACCCGATCGCGTAGCCGTGCCCGTCGGCTTTTTCCAGGATTTGTTTCAAGGTGTAAAGTTTGGTCATGCGTTAACCCTCGTACGTCCACAATTGATGGTGATCGTTCCACTGCCAGCCGGGCGCGTCGATCGTCAGCGGCAGGCGTGCCCAGCCGTGTGCGATCCGCTGGCGGGTGTCATCCCACGTGCGAATGCCGCTCAGCGCATCGGCGGCTTCTACATTGCACGCGCCCACGGCCACCGCCAACGTCATCGCTTCAACAGGTGAGGCGTCGCGCAAAAGAGCGCTGAGAAAACCGGCGATGGTGGCATCGCCCGATCCGGTGGTGCCGACTACGTCGACATTGAAGCACGGCGCCCACAACGCGCGATCGGCCCACGCCGCCCGATCGGTTGGGGCGGCCCGCCCGAGTTGTTCAATCGCTTCGATATGCGCCGTGCGCAGATATGCGCC
The DNA here is from genome assembly GCA_017999195.1 of Thermoflexales bacterium. Lineage (GTDB taxonomy): Bacteria > Chloroflexota > Anaerolineae > Fen-1058 > Fen-1058 > JAGOBP01. The sequence goes on along the minus strand of JAGOBP010000192.1, from coordinate 765 downwards.
GCGCTCGCCCAATTTGATCAACACGATTTTGACACCCAACTCGATCAGTTCGGTGCTGATGTCGTGCAGCAATTTGGGCGTGGCTTGATCGACCACGCTGCCGCGCGCGGCCAGTTCTTCCAGTGTCTGGCGGCGCAGCATAAACAGCAGTTCTTCCAGGCTGGGCGCAAATACATCGACGTGCGGCAAGACCGCTCGGAACAGGGCCACCCAATCGAGTTGGCCGGCTTCCGAATGCGGATCGGGATAGCACAGATCGAGCGAGGTCGTCAGCCCGTGGGCTTTGGCGCGGCACATGAGATCGGCCAGTTCGCGCCCGCCGTTGGCATAGATGCGGCGCATGACGGGCGGATAACCAAAGTGCAGCAGATCGGCCTGCGCCAGTTGATCGCGGCTGACGTCGGCCGAACCGAAGTCGTGATTCGCGCCCGGACAGTGCAGAAAGATCCGGTCGATGTGGGGCGGGCTGATGATGATGGAATACGACGTGATCGCCTGCGGATCAAGTTCCATGCCGCTGAGGAGCGCCGGCTCGACGCCGTTGATGATGCGCGTGACGACGTGTCCGAACGCATCATCACCCACTTTGGCGATCAACCGCACGGGCACACCCAGGCGGTGCAGGGCCAGGCCGGTGTTGGACACCGGGCCGCCCGTTGCCAGCATGGCAGCCCCGGCTTCCAGTAGATGGCCGGGCCTGAAATTGGCATTGAAGACGCCGGGTTCGATGGCCCTGACATCGGGGATGATGTCCAGGCAGATATG
>JAGOBP010000191.1 GCA_017999195.1 Thermoflexales bacterium | reverse complement strand
GCTTTGGCTGATGCCGCGGCCCCCGTCATTATTTATCAAGCTGCTCCTGCACACTTGTCTACTGCGGCCTATCATCCCGTCGAAACCGTCTGGCTGTTGGAGCAACACGGCTATCGGGTCTACTTGCTCACGGCACAGGGGTTGCAGATGCGCCCGATTGGTTGGCAAGACGACGAAAATGTGCCCTGGTTGCTGGCAGTCCCGCCGACTCGCCAGGCGCATTTCGCTCAATTGCTGGAGTCTAAGCCGTGAAAGTGGCGCTGGTCAAGCAACTTTACGACACGCATGGGCCGTGGGCGAGTATGCCCTGGTCGGCCACCTCGCCAACTGACCTGCTGAAAGTCTGGCCGGGGCGGGCGCTCTTCTGGTCGATGACGGTGTTGCTCCAAGCCGATTGGTACGTCATCCCTCAGCAGGTTAACACTTGGTACACCTGGATAAGCGGTATGGCGCAACCGGGTGAGCGAGCCGTGATCCGAAAATATACGCGCGACATCGTCCAGCCTCAAGCCATCCCCTGGGATAGTTACGATCTGGTGATTTCGCTCGATGCCTGTCTGCGCCCGCCGCGCGGGACTCGCCCACTGTTCGCCTACTACACCGGTGAGCATTTCGATGTGCAATATGCGTGCTCTAAGCGGGAAACGGTTCGCGGCTACGATCTCTTTCTGGCCCACCTGCTGGATGCGCCCGAAGCCTGCCAGCGGCTGCCGCAGGCCGTGGCCTTTCCATATCTGTGGGATACTACCGTAACTCGATCCTTGATGAAAGGCGCAAGCCACGCCGCTGACGCCGTCTTCGTTGAGTGGCGCACCTTGGCGCTGCTTAGCGGTGATCGCACTCGCCAGTCGCACTGGGCGCAACCCACCGGCGCACAGCGCACCGTGGGTTTGACGGAGGACACCGCCCGGAAAATTGCGGCCAGACTGGAAGATTATCTTGGTTTGCCGGTGCGCTTCCGACTGTTCCGCAACGGCCTGTACAGTGCTCTGCCCGATCCACCCCGTTGGGGAGACGCGTTTGCCTATCTGACGCAACTGGCCGATTGCCGCTACTACGTGTCACTCTTTGCCTTTGGGCCAGGTCAGGCGTTGGTGGATGCGGCTGGCGTGGGCGCGTTGGTCTTTGGCACAGCCCGGCTGCCCTATCATCGGTTGATCTGTCATCCGGCTTGCCTGTGCGCCGATCTGGAAGAACTGCCGCGACGGTTTCGACAGGTCTGTCAATCCGCCAATCTGCAAGCCGAGGTATTGGCCTGGCAGGACACTGCGTTGCAGACCCATTTCAACACAGCACCGCGTCGTCTACTCGCAGAGGCGATTGGCCGAAAAGGGGGTCAGTCGTGAACCGGACGTTGACCGTCTTCTGTCCATTGGGCCTGAGCAATCGTCTGCGGGTGTTGCTTTCCGGCCTGGCTTTGGCCGAAGCCAGCGAACGCCAGTTCAAGATGTTGTGGCCGATCACCGCCGCCTGTGCCGCACCCTTTGCCGACCTGTTCGCCAACTTCTGGCCGGTCGAGACGGTTAGCGCTGAAGCGGTGGCCGATTTGCCTTACGTTTCCGGCTGGTTTGGTCATCTGCCGGACTTGCGGGTCGCCACAGATCCTGATCTAATCATCGGCCATCCCGGCTGGCTGATCCGCCCCGATCAATTTCCAGAGCAATCTGTCTTGAGCATACGCTGCCAATCACTCCTTGACGAATTGCAGCCGGTGTCGAGCCTCCAACAGGCAGTGACAGTTTTTCAACACCGGCATTTTCACCCCAACATGATCGGTGTGCATCTGCGCCGGGGTGATTTACTGCGTGAGCGTCCCGACGCGGCCAGCAATACCACGCAGGCCCAAGCGGCGGTCGATCACTTTCTGGACGAATACCCAGATGCCGGCATCTTTCTCTGCACCGATGATGGCGCCATTGATCCCAAAACCGGTCGAGTTGTGCGCGGCGAAGGCGTGCAGCAGACATTCCGGCAGCGTTACGGCGCGCGGGTAATTTGGACCACTCCGCGTAGCCTTGACCGCGGAACATCAGCGGCGATTCAGGATGCTCTGGTGGATCTATGGTTGCTGCGGGCAACCGCTTGTTTTGTTGGAACAGCCGCCAGTTCGTTTTCGGAGATGGTTATTTTTGGCAGAGATCGGCCTTACGCGCTTGTCGCAGGTAGCACGCCAGGCTATCGGCGGCTCGAATGCCTGGGGCGCATAAGCGGCCTGCACGCGGCCTTGATTGCATTCGGTAAGCATCAGACCGGCCATGCTCTGCCATTTCCGACTCTGCTGCGATACTACTTGGGCACGCCCTTCCGCCGGCTTCGACGGCTGTTGCGATCTGTAGCATCGCGTTGGACGAACACGCCTCATCGGTGATAAACTAAGCCCGGAATCGCACACGGTCATGTCTCAGTTCAATTTCTCAGAAAGCGATCTCTGGCCTTGATCATGCCGCTCAATAATTACCTGATTCAGTGTGAGCAAGCATTCACTCAGGCGGCCGACCGGCAGCCTGTCAGTGAATACTTGATCCAGCTGGCCGAAGTGACCTTCCGCCTGCGCTATGCCGGCCCGGCGTTGGTGTCGGCGACCCTGCCCGCGTTGGCACACTTGGCGACCATTGAAATCTCCGGCCCGACCGTGACCATCGATTTGTGGGACACCGCTTCCACCGGCGTCCTTCTTCCACCGCCGCCGTTTACGGCCGCCGACTATCGCCGCTACGGCCAACGCGCAGTGGCCTATGCCGATTCCATCGCCCTGATGCATGCGCCTGCCGTCGGCCTGCTCTTTGCCTACGATCGAGCCACGCGGCACGGTATTTGCTGGGCGGACGATGCCAACGCACTCTCCATCTATGAACGCGCGGCCCCTTTTCAGACCCTGATCCACTGGGCGTTGCGCGATTTTGGCTGGCAGATCATTCACGCGGCCGGCGTCGGCACCGAGCAGGGCGGTGTGCTGCTGATCGGCAACACCGGCGCGGGGAAGTCCACCACCGCGCTGAGTTGTCTGACCGGCGACGGCTTGCGCCTGCTGAGTGACGACAAGTGTCTGGCCCGGCTCGACCCCGCGCCGCAGGCCTTCGCCGCGTTCAGTTCCGGCAAGATCAAGGCCGATATGCTGACGCATCTGCCGTATTTGGGCAATCGGCTGCAGGGGTGGGATAATCACGTCAAGGCGGACAAGGGGCTGGTCTTCCTGCATCCCGATTTTGCCGACCGCCTCGTCACGACCTTCCCGATCCGGGCGCTGGTGGTGCCGCACGTGGCGCGGCAGGCTCAGCCGACGCTGTGCCCCCTGTCGCCGGGTGACGCCTTTCGCGTCTTCGGCCCCAGCACCGTGATCTGGCTGCCCGGGGCAGAGGCCGACAACTACCGCTTCACCGCCGAGTTAACCCGGCGGCTGCCATGCTATCAACTCGACTTGGCGCTGGAGCCGGCGCGCAACAGTGCCGCGATCCTGGAGTTGCTGGGGCGTCTGCCGTGACCGATCATTCGACCATCAGCGTCATCATCCCCGTCTACAACGGCGAGCGATTCCTGCTCGAAGCGATCGGCAGTATCTTGGCTCAGACGCTCTTGCCAGACGAGATCATCGTAGTGGACGACGGCTCAACCGATGCCACGGCGCGCATCGTGCATGGTCTGTCCGCAACGTCGACGGTGTTCATCCGCCACGAATATCAGACCAATCAGGGACCGGCCGCAGCGCGCAACACCGGCATTCGAATAGCCCAGGGTGATTTTCTCGCTTTTCAAGACGCCGATGATGTGTGGCTGCCTGAAAAACTGGCCATCCAGGTGGGCAATTTGCTCAGGCACCCCGACTGCCAATACAGCGTTTGCCGGATTCGCTCATTCCTGGAGCCTGGCTGCGTACCGCCGATTGGCTTCAGATTGGACCTGCTCGATCAAGAGCCGGTGGCGCATCTCATGGAGACACTCGTGGCGCGCCGGGAGGTGTTTGGGCGGGTCGGCTTGCTTGATCCTGATCTGACGACCGCCGAGGATGTCGATTGGTTTGCCCGTGTCGCTGATGCCGGAGTTGTTGGCCATGTTTGCGATCAAGTGCTATTGCACAAACGCATTCACAATCGTAATGCGTCTCTTCTGGGCAGCGACAACAACCGACAACTGTTGCTCGCGTTGAGGCGCTCGGTTCAACGCAAGCACCTGGCGAGGTCCAGCCTTGAATGATCTCAAGAACGCGTTGCGCGACAGTGCCTGGTTTAGCCCGGTGCTTCGCCTCTATCGCCAGTGGCGAAAGCGCGGTAGCGTGGCCAGACAGCGCCGGTTTTTTGCCCCGTTTGTCCAGCGCAACTCCCTGTGTTTTGACGTCGGCGCCTTTCGCGGGGGACGGACAGAAATTTTCCTGCAATTGGGCGCGCGGGTGGTGGCGGTCGAGCCTCAGCCTGCGGCAGCCGATTCGCTTCAGCGCCAGTTCAACGCCAGACTGCCCCTAGTGGTCATCCCAAAAGCACTTGGTCCGGCCGAGGGCCAGGCCACCCTCTTTATCGCGTCGACCGGTTACCATTCATCGTTGCGTCGTGACTGGCTGGCGCATGTGCAGCAGTATGAGGCCAGCCGTCTGAAAACGACTTGCCCGGTGGATGTAACAACGCTTGATGCCCTCATCGGCACTTATGGCCGGCCTGATTTTGTAAAAATTGATGTCGAAGGCACCGAGCTGGATGTGCTGCATGGACTGCACCAGCCCGTTCCGTCGCTATCGATCGAATACCATCTGGATCAATTGGACCAAACAAAAGACTGCCTGGATTATCTTGCGCGCTTCGGGTCGTTTGTCGCCAATTATTCGATGGGGCATTCGCTTAGCTGGGGACTAGCGGCCCGGACATCACCCGACCGCGTATTGCACGACCTTGTGGAGCAGCACCAACGGGGTAAAACGGGTTGGGGTGATATTTATCTGATCCGGGATGAAGAGTAACATCATGCACGAGCCTTCGATTAACGTCATCATCCCGATGTTCAACGCCGAGCGTTATATCGCCGCAACTATTCAGAGCGTTTTCGACCAGCGCATTTCGCCGGCCGAAATTATCATCGTAGATGACGGTTCGACCGACGGCAGCGCGGCTATTGTCCAGACCTTCGCGCCCCGGGTCCATTATTTGCATCAGCCTAATCTAGGTCCCGCCGCCGCACGCAACCTGGGCGTCCGTCAGACCACCGGTGATCTGCTGGCCTTTCTCGACGCCGACGACCTGTGGACCGCCGACAAACTTCAGCGCCAATGCGCCGCGCTCAGCGATCACCCGGAGTTGGACGCCGTGCTGGGCCAGATCGAAAATTTCATCAGCCCGGACAGCGCCCGCTCGAAGCAAGGGCACTGGCCAGATTTACCGCCAGTGCAAGCGGGCTATCATGCTGGCGCGCTGCTCATCCGACGCGCGGCCTTCCAGCGCGTGGGCGGCTTCGATGAGACTTTGCAGTCCGGCGAATTCATCGACTGGTGGGTCAGGGCTGTCGAGGGCGGTCTGGCCTATCGGGTCTTGCCGGAAGTCGTCATGCACCGCCGCTGGCACGATCACAATCACACCCTGCGCCGCCCCGATACCTTAAACGACTATACCCGTATCGCCAGAGCCGCCCTGGCGCGGCGGCGGGCCGCCCCATGATCGACCGTGAGCGGGCCTTGTTGCGCGCCATCTTCGCCGCTGACTCAGAAGCCGCGCCCCGTTTTCAGGCGTGGCAAGCAGCCGTTGATCTCGATCATTTTCCCCCCGCGCATCATCTGCTCTTGCCTATGCTCTCGGCCCGGCTTGAAGCGCTGGGCATTCAGCAAGACGCGCGGCTAATGGGTCTGCGTCGTCGCACGTGGTACGCCAATCAGTTGGCGTGGCGCACGCTCAACGTTGCCGCCTCGATCTTGCGTGCGGTCGATGTCACCCCGGCGTTGATTGGCGATGCCGCCTGCGCTCGAACGCTATACCCGATTGGCCAGCTGCGCCCGATCGAAATGGCGGCTCTGCTCGTCCCGATTTCGCAGGCCAGTCACGCGCTGCGCACACTCATCGATCACGGCTGGCAGCCGCAACCACCAACTGCGGCTGTTCTGACACCGAGTTTCTACATCTGGCGCGCAGGCTGCCCGCTCAACTCGCCCGACAATTTCCGGCTGACTGTGAAATGGCACGCGCTGTCCGAGTGGCCTGCACCGCGCTTGACAACCGCCATTTGGAGCCAGACCGTGCCCGATGAGCAATCTGGCGCACTGCTGAATCTGTCAACCACGGCGCTGTTGATCTCAGCCGCCGCCCGCCCGCGCCAACCGCTCATGGCACTGGCCGATGCGATCACCATCTTGAGATCGGATCAACCGTTGGACTGGCCCTGGCTGATCGAAACGGCGGGCATGGCCGATCTAGCCGCAAAGATGTTGTCGACGTTGGCAGCCATGCGTGACGTGATCGAAGTTCAAGTGCCTGATCCGGTGGTAACGCAATTGCAAGCCATCGCGGCCCGGCCTCGCCGCCCGATCGATTTAGCTGGCCCATCGGTTACTGGCCTGCGTCGGCACGCATACCGATTTAGGCGTCTGGCCGCAGCGCAGGCTCTGCGCCCTTCACCGCTAGCATGGCTGGAGTATGTGCAGCATCACTGGGGACTGGCGCGCCGACGGGATGTGCTAAATTACCTGGCGCGCCGCCTCAACCGCAGGAACCAATCATGACGATCAATTGGCTGGTCTGGCTATCCACAGACGAGACGGATCAGGCAGCCGAACCGCCGCCTTCAACCCCGCAATGGAGCGCCATCGTCTGTCAGGCCGAACGACATCAATTAGCGCCGTTGCTCTATCAGCGCGTGCGGGCCTTGCACCTTGAAGCCAGCCTCCCGCCGCCGTTGCTGCACCATTTGCGCCAGGTCTACGCCGCCCACCTGAAGACCAGCAGCGCACAACAGCACGAACTCGCGCAGGCTCTGTGTGTGCTGAGCGCGGCCGGATTACGACAGCTGGTCCCCTTCAAAGGGGCCGTATTGGCGCACACCCTTTATCCGACGGTGGCCTGTCGGCCGATGACTGATCTTGACCTGTGGATTGCGGCTGACGAGATGGCCCAGGCGCAATCTGCACTGGAAAAGTGCGGCTACGTACAGCGGGTGAAAGCCGCGCGACCACTGACGATGCAAGCGCAAAATTACGGGGAAATTCAGTTGCATGGCACGCAGCCCGAGCAAAGCCTGATCGAGTTGCACTGGGGGGTGTTTCCCGGCGAATGGCTGCGCCGTACGGCGCAAGTGGATCAGGCCGGTGTTTGGCAACGGTGCACTGAGTTGACGCTGCTGGGGCACACTGTGCTCAGCCTGTCGCCCGAAGATCAACTGCTGCAATTGGCGGTGCATCAAGCGGTCTCGCATCAAATGAGCGCGCCGCACGCGCGCGGTCTGGTCGATGTGGTCCGGTTGGCTCGTCAACACCCGCTCGACTGGGACGCCATCATTGACCGCGCCAAAGCGTGGCAAGTGAGTACAGCGGTCTGGTTGGTGC
>JAGOBP010000002.1 GCA_017999195.1 Thermoflexales bacterium | reverse complement strand
CACCAACGACAAGCTCGACGTCGCCAAGCGCGTCGCCGACTTCATCGTCGAACTCGACGCCATCTACGCCGAGAAGTAGCCTCAACCGTCACACCGCTGGGGAGCGCCGCACCACTGGGCGCTCCCCAGCGGCTCCATAGCCGTGATTCTGGCATCGAGGTGTGGGCCGGTTACGCCGACCCACACCTGGCTTTCAGAATTCATGACCACAAGCGAGGAGACCTATGGCCGTGGCAACCCAGGCCGCACCCGCGGCGCAGCCGAAACGAAAACGCACTGCCGCGCAGTGGCGCGAGATCAAATGGGGGCTGGCGTTTCTCAGCCCGTGGATCGCTGGATTTGTGCTCTTCACCCTGTTTCCGATGGTCGCTTCGCTCGTCTTCTCCGTGACCGAGTTCAACCTGCTGCACCCCGACGAATTCAAGTTCATCGGCTTGAGCAACTACATCAAACTGTTCAACGATCCGCAAGTGCTGCAATCGTTGTTCATCACGCTGAAATTTGCGGTCATCGCCGTACCGATCGGGGTGTTTGTGCCCCTGGGCATGGCGCTGCTCGTGAACTCTAAGCACCTGTTCGGCAAGAACTTCTTCCGCGCCATGTTCTTCATGCCCACCATGATTTCGGCCGTCGCCGCCGTCGTGGTGTTTGGCGCGGTGCTGAATAGTGATTCGGGCTGGATCAATGTATTCCTGAAGCAAATCGGCATCGAAGGACCGCGCTGGTTCCAGGACGAAAACTGGGTCATGCCCGCCCTGGCCTTGATGACGATTTGGAGCGTGGGCAACACGATGATCACGATGTTGGCGGGCTTGCAGAATGTGCCCACCGAGCTGTATGAAGCAGCGCGGGTCGATGGGGCGTCACCGGCCCGATCGTTCTTTAACATCACCCTGCCCATGGTTTCGCCCGTGATTTTCTACAATCTGGTGCTGGCCATCATTGGTTCGTTCCAGGTGTTCATCGCGCCGTTCATCATCGGCAACGGGCGCGGCGATCCCAACGGCTCAACCATGGTCTATAACCTGTACTTGTACAAAACGGCCTGGTCGTTCCAGGACATGGGCTATGGCGCCACGCTGGCCTGGTTGATGTTCGTGATCTGCCTGGTCTTGACGATTGTGTTGTTCAAGACGCAGCGACGCTGGGTCTATTACGCGACGGGAGAATAGCCATGACGACCACGACCACAACTCGACCGCGTAATACCACCAACTGGGTTGCCAAGCGCCGCTGGAGTGCCTTTACCGCCACCGCCGGTGTGACCCTGCTCGGCGTAATCATCTTGACCGCCTTCCTGATGCCGCTGGGCTATATGGTGTTGACCTCGTTCAAAGACGTGCAGCAGATCATTGATCCGAACGCGCCCTTCCTCCCGTCCCGACCGGTGAATTTCACCTATCAGCGCGAAGAGTTCCCCATCATGCAAGTGCCGGTTGATGGAGTCACGCACGAATGGGCGCTCGTCGAAAAAGGCCGCGAAGCCAGCAAGTTCATCGATCCGCAGAATCCCGACGCGGGCCTGATCGACTGGACGGGCCGCTGGCGCACGTTAACGCCGGTGTATCGCGTCGAACCCTTCACGGGCAACTTCGCCGCCGCCGATCAAGCCGTGAACGTTTTCCGCGCGATGCGCAACTCGTTCGTGATCGCCGCGCTGGGCACGATCGGGACGGTGTTGGCCTCCACGGCTGTGGCTTATGGTTTTGCGCGCTTCAATGTCCCTGGCAAAAACGTCATGTTCTTGATCTTGATCGGCACGATCATTCTGCCGTCGCAAGTGACATTGATCCCGACGTATGTGTTCTTCCGCTCGATCGGTTGGGGCGGCACCTGGTGGCCGCTCATCGTGCCACACTTTTTCTCGAATGCCTACAATGTCTTCCTGTTGCGGCAGTATTTCTTGAGCATTCCGAAAGAGTTGGACGAAGCCGCGTGGATAGACGGTGCCAGCCCGTTCCGCACGCTGGTCTCGGTGATCATTCCGCAGTCGTGGCCCGCACTGACCGCCGTGGCGATCTTCCACTTCTTCTTCGCGTGGAACGATTTCTTTGGGCCGTTGGTGTATCTGGCGGGCAAGGAAGAACTATATCCGATTGCGGTGGCGATGACGCAGTTCAACAATGCCTTCGGCACGCAGCCCGGCATGTTGATGGCCGCCACGCTGATGACGATCTCGGTGCCGGTGGTGATCTTCTTCCTGGCACAGCGGCAGTTCATGCAAGGCATCGTCATGACGGGTGTCGAAAAATGATCTCACGGCAGAAGACTGAACTTCGAAGGCTGAACGTCTTCCTTCAGCCTTCTGCCCTTATTTTGCTGCTGGCGGCGCTGTTGACCGGTTGCGCGTCAGCACCCGCCGTCCCGGCTGTTCCCACGCCCATCCCCGGTGCGTTGTACGTCAACGCCGAACAGTCCATCGGCGCGAGCAGCCCGCTGGTCTTTGGCACGAATTACGGGCCGTGGGTCTTCTTGATGCCCGCCGTCAAACCTAAAGCCATCGCGGCGGGCCTGACCTATCTGCGCTATCCCGGCGGCGAGTACGGCGACAATGCCGATCTGATGGAATATCAGATCGATGAAGCGGCGGCCTTAGCCAAAGAACTGGGTGCGGACTTGTCGCTGTGTGTGCGCCTGATGAACGGCACGCCTGAAAATGCCGCACTGATGGTGAAGTACGCGAATAAGACCAAGGGCTACAACGTCAAATACTGGAGTATCGGCAACGAACCGAACTTGTACAATTCTCGGCAAGACGGCATCAAGGGCTATGACACGGTGCGCTTCAATCAAGAATGGCGCACCTTTGCCGAAGCGATGCGCGCCGTTGATCCGACGATTAAGTTGGTGGGGCCGGACATCAATCAATTCACGGCCAATCTTGCGGGAAACCCCAAAGATGTTAACGGCAAAGATTGGCTGACCGAATTCTTGAAAGCCAACGGCGATCTGGTCGATGTCGTCGCCGTGCATCGTTATCCGTTCCCGCGCTCGATTGGCGAACCACTCCCGACGATCGATCAATTGCTGACCAGTAGTGAAGAATGGGATCAGACCATTCCCGCGCTGCGTCAGATCATCAAAGAAGCAACCGGTGCCGATAAGCCGATCGCGGTGACGGAGATCAACTCCAACTGGAACACCGTCAGCGGCGGCGAGGCCACGCCGGAAACACTGGCGAATGCGCTGTGGTGGGGCGATGCGCTGGGTCGTTTGATCCGCAATCGGACGGACATCGTGGCGCAATTTTTGCTCACCAGTAAATCGGGCGCAGGCGGCGGCGAAATGGGTTTGTTGGGCACGTATGATCCGCGTCCAATTTACTACGTGTACCCCATGTATAAGCGCTTCGGTTCGCAGTTGATCCAGGCTTCTACCGATGCAACATTACTATCAATCTACGCGGCCAAACGCGCCGACGGCACGCTGACATTGATGGTGCTCAATCGCAGCGCACAGGCGCAGACAAAGCCACTCCAATTGATTGGCTTCAAGTCCGCCGGGGCCGCCGAGGTCTATCGGCTGGACGAAGGCCATAAAGCCGAACAGCTTGAATCGCAAACAATCGCCGAAGGCGCAGCAATCACACTGCCGCCCTACTCGATGACGCTGTTTGTTTTACCCGTTCAGTAACTTCTCACCGCAGAGTCGCAGCGCAAGAGAGATGCTTTGATTTCTGTGCGCCTACCACTCTGCGGTGCTATTTCACGAGGTCGGAATGAAATACGGACACTTTGATGACGAACGCCGCGAGTATGTAATTTCGCGGCCGGACACGCCCCTGCCCTGGATCAATTATCTGGGCAATGAAGATTACTTTGGTTTGATCAGCAATACGGCTGGCGGCTATTCGTTTTATCGCGATGCGCGCTTGCGCCGTCTGACACGCTATCGCTACAACAACGCGCCGATGGATTTTGGCGGGCGCTATATTTATCTGCGCGACAATGACTCGCAACAGTATTGGTCGCCGTCATGGCAGCCCACTCGTCGCGACCTGGAAGATTACACGTGCCGTCACGGTTTAGGCTATTCGATCATTGGTTCGACCTTCAAAGACATCGAAGCGCACACGACGTATTTTGTGCCGTTGGGTGAAACGTTGGAAGTCTGGAAAGTGGAGATCACCAACCACCGATCGACCTCTGCGCACCTCTCGGTCTTTTCGTCGGTTGAATTCTGTTTGTGGGATGCCAACGACGATGCCACGAATTTCCAGCGCAATTTCAGCACGGGACAAGTCGAAGTCGAAGACGCGGTCATTTATCACAAGACCGAATATCGCGAGCGGCGCGATCACTTTGCCTACTTCGCGTGCAGTGAACCGTTGGCCGGATTTGACACGCAGCGCGAAAATTTCCTGGGAGCCTATCGGGATTGGCACGAACCGCTCGTTGTCGAGAAGGGCGAATCGACTAATTCGATCGCACATGGCTGGCAACTCATCGGTTCGCATCACGTCCGATTGGACCTCGCGGCCAACGAGACCCGCACCGTGTTCTTCGTCCTGGGCTACCACGAGAATCCGCGTGATCAGAAATTTGATCCACCCACTTCGCAGATCATCAACAAGCGCACGGTCAAACCCGTCATCGAACATTATCTGAACGCAGCGCATGTCGAAGAAGCGCTGAATGTTTTGCGCAACTATTGGACCGAGCGACTAGGTGTATTGCAAGTCACCACGCCCGACGAGCACACCAATCGCATGGTCAACATCTGGAACGCCTATCAATGCATGGTGACGTTCAACCTGTCGCGTTCGGCGTCGTACTTTGAAAGCGGCATCGGGCGCGGCATGGGCTTCCGTGATTCCAATCAGGATTTGCTAGGCTTCGTGCACATGATTCCGGCGCGCGCGCGGCAGCGCATCATCGATCTGGCCGCCACACAAATGGAAAGCGGCGGCGCGTATCACCAATACCAGCCGTTGACCAAGCGCGGCAATGATGCGGTGGGCAGCAACTTCAACGATGATCCGGCGTGGCTGATCTTGGGCGTGTCCGCTTACTTGAAAGAGACTGGCGATTGGAGCATCCTCAACGAACCAGTGCCGTACGATAACAAACCCAATACCAAACAGCCGTTGTATGAGCACTTGCAGCGCAGTTTCCGCTACACGCTCGATCGCTTGGGGCCGCATGGTTTGCCGTTGATCGGCCGCGCCGATTGGAACGACTGTCTCAACCTGAATTGCTTCTCGGAAGAACCGGGCGAATCGTTCCAGACCACGACCAATCGCGAAGGCACAGTGGCCGAATCGGTTTTCATCGCGGGCTTGTTTGTGCTGGCCGCGAATGAATTGGCCGCGATTGCGGATCATCAACGTTTAGCCGACGAAGCCACGTTGTATCGTGAGGCCGCCGCAAAGATGCAAGGCACGATCGATCAACACGGCTGGGACGGCGAGTGGTTCTTGCGCGCCTACAACGCCTTCGGTCAGAAGGTCGGTTCGCGTGAATGTGCCGAAGGCCAAATCTTCATCGAATCGAACGGCATGTGCATCATGGCCGGTATTGGGCTGGATGATGGCCGCGCCGAGAAGACGCTGGCCGCCGTGGAAAAACATCTCGCCACGCCACACGGCATCGTGTTACAACAGCCCGCTTACTCGCGCTACTACGTCGAGCTGGGCGAAATCTCTTCGTATCCGCCGGGATATAAGGAAAATGCCGGGATTTTCTGCCATACTAATCCGTGGATCATGATCGCGGAAGCGTTGACCGGCCGCGGCGATCGCGCCTTCGATTATTACTCGCGCATCAATCCGTCCGCGCGTGAGGCCATCAGCGACGTGCACCGCTGCGAGCCGTATGTGTACGCGCAGATGATCGCGGGCAAGGACGCGGCCACGCACGGCGAGGCCAAGAACAGTTGGCTCACCGGCACGGCCGCTTGGAACTTCGCCGCGATCACGCAGCACATTTTGGGCCTTCAGCCCACGCTGAATGGCTTGCAAATCGCGCCCGTCATCCCAACCGATTGGCCCGGCTTCACCGCCACGCGCGTCTATCGCGGCGTGACCTATCACTTCGATGTGAAGCGCAGCGGGCCGGGTAACACGGTGACGATGGTCGTGGATGGTCAGTCGGTCGCGGGCAACATCGTGCCGTTGACGGGCAAGACGGATGTGATGGTGCAGGTGACACTGAGTTGATCGTGGCCATCGATTAAAAATCGACGGCAAAACAAGCCTCAAACCCGCTTCGCGGGTTTACCACACCTTGCCGTCCGATTCTATCGGATGGCAAGGTCATCATCTCTCGGAGTTTGCTTCATGCGTCGTGCTTCATTTCTCCTGGCCTTGATCGCATTGCTCGCCCTGGCGGGCTGCGCGACTGCGCCAGCCAACATCGACCCTACGCCGACGCCTGTCCCCACGGCCGTCAAACCGACGTTCACCGTGCAGCGCGGCGACATCGTCATTCAGACTGACCTGGGCGGGCGCGTCGTGCCCACCAATTCCAAGCCCGTCAGTTTCGCCATGGATGGTGATGTGGGCAATGTCTATGTGCAAGTGGGCGACTACGTTGAAGCGGGTCAACTGTTGGCCGATCTGGCTGTGCTGAAAGACTTGGAAACGCAGTGGGGCGAACTGAGCGCGCAAGCCAACTACGAAGAAACCATCTCCAATAATTCGCTCAAGCGCGCAGAGATCAAATTGCAGATCGCGCAGTTGACGGTGGCTGACCTCAAGGCGAAGAACGATACCGCCACAGCGATTCAGATTGCGGAACTGCAAGCGCAACTCGCGCAGATGGACCTGGACGACATCAAAGCGAATCCCACACTACACACCGCCGCTAACAAAGTAAAGGCCATCGAACGCTCGATGGTGGATGCGCAGCTCAAAGCGCCGTTCGCAGGCTACGTCCTTGAAGCGCCGAATTCCGGTCGGGCCGTGAAGACCACCGCACCCGCGTTCCAGATCGGCGACATCAGCCAGTTGGAAATCGGCGCACCTGCAATGGATGAAGTGTTAAAGCAACTCACGCAAGGCATGTCGGTAACGGTGCGCTTTGAAGGCCAAGCGGATTGGCCGTCGTATGCGGGCAAAGTTAGCAATCTGCCTTATCCCTATGGCGAAGGCACGCACAGCGGTCAAGTGCAGGTGACCTTGAACACGCTGCCCCCCGGCGGGCTGCAACTGGGCGATCGGGTGTTGGTGACCGTCGTGTTGCAGCACAAGCAAAATGCCCTGTGGTTGCCGCCGCAAGCCATCCGCACTGTAGGCACTCGCACGTTGGTCGTCGTGCAAGACGCGCAAGGTCAACAGCGCGTCGATGTGACGCTGGGCCTGCAAACGCACGATCGGGTGGAGATTGCCGCCGGTCTCAGCGACGGTCAAGTGATCGTCGGGCCGTAAGCATGATCGGACTTTTGCGGCAAGCGGCGGCAATCCTGGTGATCGCGTATAAGCGACTGACCACACAGCGCAGTCTCGCCATCGCCACGGCGATTGGCTTGACGACAGCGGTGGCGTTGGTGGTTAGCGTGCCGTTGTATGCCGAGGCCACGCAATTTCGCTTGCTGCGTCAGCAATTGGTGGACGGGCGCGGCGCGGCTGATTATGCGCCGCTGACATTGGTGTTTCATTACTCCGGCGCGAAGAACGGCCCGCAATGGACCGATGCGCAACCCGCCGATGAATATCTGGCGCAATCGGCAGGCACTGAATTAGGCTTGCCCGTCACGCAACTGCTGCGCCGCTTCCGCACGGACTCGCTGCAAATCTTTCCGCCGCTCGATCCGAATAATCCGCAGACCAAATACTACATCACGTGGGCGCACTTTGGCTTTGTCAATGCGCCGCAACAAAACATCCGCGTCGTGGCGGGCACATTGCCTTCACCCGCCGATGCCTCGCCCACTGCGCCTGTCGAAGTGATGGTGCACGAAGAACTGGCGAAACGCCTGGTGATTCAACCGGGCGATGTCTTCTACGCGCGGCGCGACAAAGTGGACATTCCGCTGCGCGTGGTGGGCCTGTGGGCGCCGATTGCTCCGGCGCTGCCCGTATGGGACTTCAAGTCTGAAGAGACGTTGATGATTCCCGAGGAAACGTATGCCACGCGCATTGCGGACACGCTGCCCGATGAATTAACCAACGTGGAATGGTTGCTGCAATTAAGCGGCTCGCGCTTGCAAGCCAGCGACATTGGCGACCTGCTCACCCGCATTGACCGCGTCAGCAATCACGCCATCGATCTGCTGCCCATGCTGCGCCTGACCACATCGCCCGACACAGAACTGGCGAATTATCAGGACGAAGTGCCTGCGCTCACGCTGTTGTTGTTTGCGTTCAGCGCGCCGCTATTAGGCCTGGTGCTGGTCTTCGTCGGCTTGGTTGCGGGGCTGTTCGTCAATCAACAGCGCAACGAGATCGCCATCTTGCGTAGTCGCGGCGCAACGCTGATTCAAGTAGCAAGCATGACGCTGTTGCAAGGCTTGACGTTGGGCAGCGCGGCCTTGATCGGCGGGATACCGATCGGGGTGTGGATTACGCATCTGATTGGCCGTTCGCGCAGTTTTATGGACTTCTCCACACCCGATAATCTGCGCGTGATCCTCACGCCCCCGGTCGTCGGCTTTGGCCTCAGCGCGATTCTGGCCGTGCTGATTTTCCAGTTCATCGCGCCGACGGTGAGCGCCGCGCGCAACACGATCATCACCTACAAGCAAGAGCGCGCCCGATCGATCCAGCGGCCGTGGTGGCAGCGCGTGTGGCTCGATGGTTTGCTGTTGCTCACGGCAGCGTATGGCGCGTACGCACTGTCGAATCAACGCGACTTGGTCAGCGCCGACAAACTGCTGGTGCCAGATCCTTTACGCAATCCGCAATTGGTGTTGGTGCCGTCGTTGGGCATCTTCGCGTTGACGTTGTTGGTACTGCGCGTGATGCCGTCGATCATGGCCGTGATTGCGCGCCTGTTGGCCCGCACGCGCAGCGTGGGTCTGTTGACGGCGGCGCGTTATCTGGCGCGCACACCGGCCTTTTACAATGCGCCCTTGATTTTGCTGGTCTTCACGCTGAGCCTGTCCACTTACACGGCCTCGATCGCGCAGACGCTCGATCGGCATTTGACGAAGCAAACGTACTATGCCACCGGTGCGGACATCAGCCTGAGTGATTTCGGCAACACATATAACAGCGATGATAACCTCAGCCCGGCGTACACTTTTGCGCCGATCGAAGACTACGCGCGACTCAACGGCGTCCGCGCCGTCACGCGCGTCGGCCGCTATGAGGCCAGTGTGGCGCGGGCCGATAGTACCCAGCAAGACGCTCAATTTCTGGGCATCGATCGCGTGACGTTTCCGCAGGTCGCTTACTGGCAGCCCGATTTTTCTCCCGCGCGGCTAGGCGCGTTGATGAATGCGCTGGGGCAATATCCCGATGGCGTGTTGATGTCGCGTGAATTGATGAATGAATTGGGCTTGAAATTAGGCGATACGCTCACTATTAGCGTGAAAGGTGCTCGGTGGTCGGTCGGCTTGAAGGTCATCATCGTCGGGTTGATTGATTTATTCCCGACGTGGTATCCCGAAAATGGGCCATTGATCGTCGGCAACCTCGATACGGTGTACAGGGAAGCCAATAGCGAATATCCGCACGAAACATGGCTAAAGACCGCGTCCGATCGTGATCCCGCCGACATCGTGTATGCCATGCGCGGTTATACTATCGTGATCGATCGGCAGGCCGATCAAACGCGGTTGGTGCCTGATGGCTTAAACACCTTCATCAAAGATTGGACCTCGGCCACGCAAACGATCATCGACGAACAACGCAAGCCGGAGCGACAAGGCTTGTTTGGGCTGTTATCCGTGGGTTTTGTCACAGCAGCGTTGTTGACGGTGTTAGGCTTCATCTTGTACGCGCTGTTCTCATTCCGCCGCCGCTTCATCGAGTTGGGGATGCTGCGCGCCGTGGGCCTATCGGCGCGGCAGATGACGGCCCTGCTCGCCAGTGAGTTGATCTTTTTGATCGCCATCGGCTTGATCGTCGGTTCGGCGCTGGGCATCTTGTTCAGTCAGTGGTTCATTCCTTATCTGCAAGTGGGCGCGAGTTTGACGGCGCATTATCCGCCGTTTGCGGTGGAAATCGCGTGGCCGTCGCTGTTGGGGATGTATGCGGTGTTTGGCCTGTTGTTCGTGGGCGCGCTGAGCGGCCTGGCGGCATTGCTCCTGCGCATGAAGATTTTCCAGGCGATCAAGTTAGGCGAAACGACTTAAAGCGAACCACGAAGGACACGAAGGAACACGAAGAAAACTGACATGATATTTTCGTCATTGCGAGCCGCTCTGCGGCGACGCCAAGCGGCCCACCGGCGCTTCGCGCCGGATATGGGCAGCAATCTCAGACTCAACCGGACAGAGATTGCGTCGGGCGCAGCGCGCCCTCGCAATGACGCAATATGTTCGTGTCCTTCGTGGATAAATCTTTCTAATGACAACTGATCCGATCATCCAGTGTGAAAGTCTTATCAAGGTCTACCGCATCGCCGGGCTGGAAGTGCAGGCGTTGCAGGGTCTTGATCTATCTGTGTCGCCGGGCGAACTGACGGGCATCGTCGGGTCGAGCGGCAGCGGCAAATCGACGCTGCTCAATATTTTGGGCGGGCTTGATCGGCCGACGGCGGGTCGCGTCTGGGTGGATGGTCAAGACCTGCTCAAGTTGAGTGATCGCGCGATGAACGTGTATCGCCGTCAGACCGTGGGCTTTGTGTGGCAACACGGCACGCGCAACTTGATGCCGTATCTTACCGCGCTTGAAAACGTGCGATTGCCGCTCACGCTCGCGGGCAACCTCGGTCGATCGGCTCGCGCCCGTGCCGAAGAGTTGTTGAAGCGCGTTGGGCTGGCTGATCGACAACATCATCACGTGGCGCAGTTGTCCGGCGGCGAGCAACAGCGTGTGGCGATTGCGCTGGCGCTAGTCAACGAGCCGCGCTTGCTCTTGGCCGATGAACCCACGGGCGAAGTCGATACCGCTACCGCGCATCTCATCTATGACATCTTCCGCCAACTCAACACCGAGTTGGGACTGACCACCATCATCGTCAGTCATGACCCCGGCGTCGCGCGGCACGTCAAGCGCGTGGTGGCCGTGAAAGACGGCAAACTCGCGTCAGAGTCGATGCGGCGCGCCTCGACTGACGGTGACGAGACGCATGTCGAATGGGTCGTGCTTGATTCGGCGGGACGATTGCAAGTGCCCAAGGATTATTTGCAGCGCTATAACATCCATCGTCGCACCGAACTCGAATTGACCGAACACGGCATTTTGATCCGGCCCGTTGACCAGCCCGATAGTCCCGTGCCAACCATCAAGACCGATCCGGCGCAGCCGAAATCATCGAGCGCACGCAAGCCGTGGTGGTCACGTTGGCGCAAGCCCGGGAGGTCGGCATGAGAGCGACGCCCGAAGTGATCATCAAAACCGATCAAGTGTGGCGCGTGTACAAAGTCGGCGCGTTGGAAGTGCCCGCCTTGCGCGGCATCGATCTGCACATCGAAACGGGCACCTTCGTCGCGCTACAAGGCCGGTCGGGTAGTGGCAAGACCACGTTGCTGAATTGTCTGGGCGGACTCGATCAACCTACTTCGGGCAGCATCGAAGTTCTCGGGAAGAACATCGCGCAATTGAATGACGCTGAGTTGACCCGCTGGCGACGCGAACAAGTGGGCTTTGTATTTCAATCGTTTGGCTTGATTCCCACGTTGTCGGCGTACGAAAATGTGGAGTTGATGTTACGTATCAAAGGCGGCACACCCCAGGCCAGTCAACGCCGCGCCGAGGCGTGTCTGGAATTGGTGGGCTTGAAGCAGTGGCAGCATCATCGCCCGTATGAAATGTCCGGCGGGCAGCAGCAGCGCGTGGCGATTGCGCGCGCCCTGGCAAATGAGCCACGCCTGATTCTGGCCGATGAACCCACCGGCGAATTGGACAGCGTGACCGCGCGTGAAGTGCTGGCGCTGTTCAAGCAAATCGTGCGTGATGAAGGCGTCACGCTGTTGATGGTCTCACATGATCCGCTCGTTGCAGAATATGCCGATCGGGTGTTGCACCTGAACGATGGGCAAATTATCGAGCATGAAGGATGACGCACATGAAGATTTGGCTTAAACGCGCGGGCTTGATCGCCGCCATCGCACTGTTGATCGCGTGCCAGGCCGCGCCGATCACTTCGTCGCCCGATGAAGGCGTGTTGACGATTCCACCCACGCCCGCGCTTGAAGTAACCGCGCCAGCCGGGGCCACACCAGCCTCGGTCACGACGGCGCGCGGCGAAGTAGCGGTGTATCAAGATGCCACGCAGCCGATCGAAACGCGCGTGACTGATCTGTTGGCGCGCATGACGTTAGCGGAAAAAATCGGGCAGATGACGCAGGTGGAAAATAACAGCCTGCAGCCCAATGATGTGACCACATATTTTATCGGCTCGGTATTGAGCGGCGGCGGCAGCCTGGGCGATGATTCGTCGCAGAACTGGCGGCAAACAGTTGATGGCTTCATGCAAGGCGCGCTCAACACCCGATTGGCAATCCCGCTCGTTTACGGCATCGATGCGGTGCATGGCAACAACCATTTGTCAGATGGCGTATTCTATCCGCACAACATCGGCCTCGGCGCGACGCGGAATGCGGCCCTGGTCGAAAAAATCGGTCGCGCCACCGCTGAAGAAATGGCCGCGATTGATGTACGCTGGAACTTTGCGCCGGTGATCGCCGTGCCGCAAGACACGCGTTGGGGCCGCACCTACGAAGGCTACAGCGAGAATACCAGCGTCGTGACGGAGTTGGGCGAGGCGTATGTGCGCGGCCTGCAAGGCACTGATTTGACTGATGAAAACAGCGTGATTGCCTCGGCCAAACATTTTATCGGCGATGGCGGCACTGCCTTTGGTTCATCGAAGCAGAACATCATGGGCGTGCAATATTTGCTCGATCAAGGCGACATGCTCGTGGATGAAGCCACACTGCGCGAACTATTCTTGCCGCCCTATGAAGCAGCCATCAAGGCGGGCGCGCGCACGGTGATGGCCTCGTTCAGCAGTTGGCGCGGCACCAAGTTGCACATGCATCAATACTTATTGACGGATGTGTTGAAAGGCGAACTGGGTTTCAAAGGCTTTGTCATTTCCGATTGGGGCGCGCTCGATCAATTACCGGGCGCATATTCGGCGCAGGTGGCGGCAGGCATCAACGCGGGCGTCGATATGGTGATGGTGCCCTCTGAGTATCAGAAGTTCATCAAGACGCTGACGCAGTTGGTACAGAATGGACAAGTGCCGCAAGCACGGATCGATGATGCCGTGCGCCGCATCCTCACGGTGAAATTTGAGATGGGTTTATTCGAGCAACCGCAAACCGATACCGCCCTGCTTAAACAAGTTGGCTCAGCCGAACATCGTGCCCTGGCGCGACAGGCCGTGCGTGAATCGTTGGTGCTGCTTAAGAATGATCAACAAACTTTACCCGTTTCCAAAAACACGCCGCTGATCTTTGTCGCGGGCCAAGCCGCGAACGATATCGGCTTGCAGTCGGGCGGCTGGTCGATCGAGTGGCAGGGTAAAGAAGGCAAAATCGCGGCGGGCACGACGATTCTCGATGGTATCAAGCAAGCGGTATCCGCCAGCGCCCAAGTCGTGTATGATCGGTTTGCGTCATTCGACGGCGTGAAAGACACAGCCGAGGTTGGCATCGTGGTGGTGGCGGAGAAGCCGTATGCCGAAGGCGTGGGCGATTCAGCCGATCCGAAACTCGCCGCGAAAGACATCGCTTTGATCGAGAACATGCGCGCTCGCGCCAATAAAGTGATCGTGATTGTGATGTCGGGCCGCCCGATCGAGATCACCGAACAACTGCCGCTGGCCGATGCCTGGCTCGCCGCGTGGCTGCCCGGCACGGAAGGCAACGGCGTCTCCGATATGCTGTTCGGCGACTATGAATTTACAGGCAAATTGTCCTACACGTGGCAGCGTTGGAATAAGCAATTGCCCTTTAATTTCAAGGCACTGCCCAAAGACGGCTGCGATGCGCCATTGTTTGCCTTCGGTTATGGCTTGCAGACCAAGGATGCGTCGCCATCGATACCGGAATGTCCGAAACCGTGACGAGTAACGAGTAACGAGTGACGAGTAAACACAGAGAGGCCAAGCATGTACGGCAAAACGAGCGAACCCCAGATCATTATCGCGGCGGGCAACAAGCCCAAGCGCATTGAAGAGTACGTCGGGCGCGTCTCGACGGACAATCACACCGTCAGCATCGCGCGGATGATCAGCCCCGGCGGCTGGCTGGAACCGGCGCAAATCCCGGAGTTTGATGAATACTCGATCGTGCTGCGCGGCGAACTGCACGCCAAGATCGACGACGGTGAAACGATCATCCTGACCGCCGGACAAGCGATCAGTTTGAGCAAAGGCGTCAAAGTCCAATACAGCACGCCCAATGCCGACGGCGCAGAATACATCTCTGTGTGCCTGCCCGCCTTTGGACCTGAGACCGTTCACCGGCAAGACTAATTCAGCGAGGCCAACATGAACTACGGTTACTTCGATGATGCCGCGCGCGAGTACGTCATCACCAATCCCCGCACGCCCACCAAATGGATCAACTACATCGGCACGCTGCAATTTGGCGGCTACGTCGATCATACCGGCGGCGCGTTGATCTGCGCACAAGACCCGGCGCTCAATCGCATCACTAAGTACATCACGCAGTTTCCGGCCTCGGCGTTTAACGGCGAGACGTTGTACCTTCGCCTCAAGCGTCCCGCCCAGCGCGCCCCCGCTTCGCGGACAGGGCGTGAGCGGAACGCAGTGGAGTCGAACGCGATGCGTGCGCGCTCTTCGACTACGCCGCTGCGCGGCTCCGCTCAGAGTGCTTACACCGTTTTCTCCCCCTTCTTCGTGCCGACACTCGATCAATATGACCGTTATGAATGTCACGTCGGCTTGGGTTACACCCGCATCATCAGCGAATTCTACGGCGTTCGATCACAAGTCACGATCTTCGTGCCGATGGGCGGACAGTGCGAAATTCGCGACATCCAGATCACGAACATCTCTCAAGGCCCGATCGACATCGATGCGATTCCGGTGGTCGAATACACCCACTTCGATGCGCTGAAGCAACTCACCAATGCCGATTGGGTGCCGCAAACGATGCAGAGTCGCAAGATACAAGACGCGCAGAGCGCGGGCTGCACGACGTTAGTGCAATATGCGTTTATGCTGCGTGATATTCGCGTCAATTATTTCACATCAAATACGCCTGCCTCGTCATTTGAAACCGATCGACAGAAGTTCCTCGGCGAAAACGGCTATGGCACGTGGGCAAATCCGCTGTCGTTGCAACAGCCCGAACTGAGCAACTACGAAGCCTTGCGCGGCGATAACATCGCGGCGTTGATGCACCATCTGGGCACACTGCAACCCGGTGAGACGCGCCGCCTGATCACGCAGTTGGGGCAAGCGCCGTCACTCGATCAAGCGCGCCCGTCGATCGAGAAGTACCGTGAGGCCGCCGAGGTCGATCGGGCCTTGGCGGAGATCAACCAATTTTGGGTTGAGTATGTGGCGAAGTTCCAAGTCGAAACGCCCGATGCTGATTTCAATCGCATGATCAATATCCACAATGCGCGGCAGTGCTACATCACCAAGCAGTGGTCGCGCTATTTATCGTTGTATCAACTGGGCTACGGCGCGCGCGGTATCGGCTTCAGAGATTCGTCGCAGGACGTGCTGGCCGTGATGGCGAGCGTGCCGCACGAAGCGAAGGACCTGATCAAGAAACTGCTGAGTGTGCAAAAGCGCAATGGCTCGGCCATGCACCAGTTCAATCCGCTGACGATGATCGCCAGCGAAGGCGATTCGTTGGAGCGTGAAGACCGCCCACATTATTACAGCGATGATCACTTGTGGGGTGTGCTGGCGACTTGCGCGTACTTGAAGGAAACGGGCGATTTTGCCTTTTTGGATGAAGTGATTGCCTACTACGAAAAAGACAGGCAAGAACAACCACTCGAGTCCGGCCCGGTGCTCGATCATCTGCAACGCGCGATCGAGTTTACACACGGCGATCTGGGCGCGCACGGTCTGCCGCGTTTAGGCTTTGCGGATTGGAACGACACGATCAATCTGGCGACAGGCGCGGAGTCGTTGTTTACGGCCAATCTGTATGGCCGCGCCCTGTGCGAGTTGATCGAGTTGAGTACATATCGCGATGATGCAGCCGCCGCTCAGAAATACGGCGAATACTATGCCGCCATGCAAACGAGCGTGAATCACCACGCGTGGGATGGCGAGTGGTACGTGGGTTACTTCGATCACGATGGCACACCGCTTGGATCGAAGCACAATCAATACGGGCAAATTCAGTTGAACGGTCAGACGTGGCCGGTGATCTCTGGCTTTGCCGTCGATGAACGAGCCGCGCAAGCGCTGGAATCTGCGCACCGTTTGCTGAATACGCGCCATGGCCTTAAACTGAGTTGGCCCGGCTTCAACGGTTTCGATCCAGCCTATGGCGGCGTCACGACGTATCCGCCCGGCGCGAAGGAAAATGGCGGCATCTTCCTGCACACCAATCCGTGGGCGGTGATCGCGAACGTGTTGATCGGCAACGGCGATCGGGCGTACGAGTATTACGCGCAGATCAATCCGGCCGCGAAGAGTGATCGCATCGACGAGTACGAATGCGAGCCATATGTGTATCCGCAAAATATTCTCGGCGACGAGCACCCGCAGTTCGGGCTGGCGCGCAACAGTTGGCTCAGCGGCACAGCGTCGTGGATGTATCAAGCGGGCACGCAATATATTCTGGGCATTCGCGCCACCTATCGCGGCCTTGAAATTGATCCGTGTATTCCGCACAGTTGGCGCAGTTTCAAGGCCGCGCGACAGTTCCGGGGTGCCACGTATCACATCGAAGTGCTGAATCCAGAGGGCGTCAATCGCGGCGTATTACTAGCCACAATCGATGGCGTCACGCAGGACAGCGCGCTCATACCTGATTTTGCCGATGGGCGCGAGCATCAAGTTACTGTTGTATTAGGGGCAGTGGCATGACGGATGAGTTCTACGGTCTTAAAACACTGAGCCTGAGCAGCCCCTATCTGCATTTAGAGTATCTGCTCGAAGCCGGACCGCGCATCGTGCGCTTGATGCGCGCCGGTTCCGATGAGAACCTGTTGGCTGAAACGCCCGAGGTGTCCTGGCCCACGCCCGATGGTGATTACTATCTGCGCGGCGGCCATCGGCTGTGGCACGCGCCGGAAGCCCCCATCCGATCGGACGAGCCGGACAATCGCGGCCTGTCGATTGCGCGGCGCGGCCATGCCGTTCGGCTAACCCAACCGATCGAGGCGGCCACCGGGCTGCGCAAATCAATCGAGATTGAGTTGGCCGTTGATGCGCCCTGCGTGACAATGCGTCACCTGATCGAAAACGACGGTGCTTCAGCCATCGAACTTGCGCCGTGGGCCATCACGATGTTGCCGTTGGGCGGCTATGCCCTTATTCCGCAGCATCGCGCGACCGATCACGCATTGCTGCCCGATCGGCATGTGGTGGCCTGGCCGTACACGCGTTGGCACGATGCGCGCTTGTGCATCGGCGATGAGTATATCGTGATCAACGCGCAGGCCGATGAACAGCCGTGCAAAATCGGGTGTTTGAGCACCGGTTGGATTGGCTATCTACGCAATGGCAGTTTCTTTGTAAAACGCTTTGATCCGCAGCTCGATCAGTTGCATCCCGATCGCGATTGCAACGTCGAAGTGTACGGCAATCATCGCTTCATCGAGATCGAGACATTGGCCCCGCTGGTGAAGTTGGAGCCGGGGCAAGCGACCGAACATATCGAAACATGGCACATCATTGAGGCCAAAGTGGATTCAACACCGGCCGAATTGATGGCCTTGATCAAGCAACTCAATTGACCGCCTGGAGCGCAAAAGTGCTAATTTTTCCGAAGAATTTTGTGTGGGGCGCGGCCACCGCCAGTTATCAGATCGAAGGCGCAGTGGACGCCGACGGGCGCGGCGAATCGATCTGGGATCGATTCAGTCACACGCCGGGCAAAACCCGCGACGGCGACACCGGCGATGTGGCCTGCGATCATTATCATCGCTGGCGCGATGATCTGGCTTTGATGAAACAACTGGGCCTATCAGCTTATCGTTTTTCGATCGCGTGGCCGCGCATCCTACCGAACGGTCGCGGCCACGTAAATGAACAGGGCCTCGCCTTCTATGATCAACTCGTCGATGCATTGTTGGCGGCCAACATTCAACCGTATGTCACGCTCTATCACTGGGACTTGCCGCAAGCATTGGAAGATGCAGGCGGCTGGTTGAACCGCGACATCACCGACGCCTTTGTCGACTACGCGCAGGTCGTCGTCAAACGGCTAGGTGATCGCGTGAAGCAGTGGACCACGCACAATGAGCCGTTTTGCACGGCTTTTCTAGGCTATCGGTGGGGTGTCCATGCACCGGGCATATCCGATGAAACGAAGTCACTCCAAGCCGCACATCACGTGCTGCTCTCGCATGGGCTGGCCACGCAAGCGATTCGCGCGCTTCGCTCTGACGCCCAGGTTGGCATCGTGTTGAATATGTGGACCGTGGAGACTTTGCAGGATACACCGGTCGATCGAGCCTTTGCGGAAATGCAGTGGCAAAAAGATTGCGGCTGGTTTCTTGATCCGGTGCTGCGCGGACAGTATCCGGCGCAAGCGTGGGCGGCGTATGAAAGGTATGAAAGCAAAGTGCCCACGATGCAGCCCGCTGATCTCAAGACCATCGCACAGCCGCTCGATTATCTGGGCCTCAATTACTACATGCGCGCTTTGTATGAGGGAACGCAACGCGCGCCGCATCAGCCCGATACCGAATACACCGAGATGGACTGGGAAGTTCACGCGCCGGGTTTGTATCGATTGCTCACCAAACTTCAACGCGAGTATCCGGCCGTGCCAATCTACATCACCGAAAACGGCGCGGCCTTCAAAGATACGGTAGTCGATGGCGCGGTGCCTGATCCGCGTCGCGTGAATTATCTGCGTGAACACATCGCCGCGTGCCGACAGGCCATCGCTGACGGCGTTGATCTGCGGGGTTACTTTGCGTGGTCGCTGCTGGACAACTTTGAGTGGTCACACGGCTATTCAAAGCGCTTTGGCCTGACGTATGTCGATTACGCCACGCAACAACGTATTCCCAAAGACAGTTTCGAGTTCTATCGGGAAGTGATCAAACGTAACGGTGTAGATTAACGGCCAATCAACGCCCGATTGATCTGCTGCACCAAACCAGGCCCCGCGTAAATCAAGCCGGTGTAGACTTGAAGCAAAGTCGCACCGGCTTCAAGTTTCTCAATCGCATCACGCGCACTCGCGATGCCGCCCACGCCCACGATGGGCAGCTTGCCCTCGGTTCGCCGCGCGATGTAGTGAATGATCGCCGTCGAGCGGTCGCGCAGCGGCGCGCCGCTGAGGCCGCCCTTCAGATCACGATAGCGCGCTGGAATACCACTCCGCCCGATGGTGGTGTTCGTCGCTATGATGCCATCGATACCCGCCAGTGAAATCGCCGCCAACACGTCGTCGATCTCGCCCTCGGTCAAATCCGGCGCGATCTTCACCAGCAGTGGCACACGGCGTGCATCCTTCGACTGCGCTATGCTCCGCTCAGGATGCGCGGCCGCATCCCGCACCGCCGCCACTTGCTTGAGCAAGTTTTCGATCAACTCACGCGCTTGCAATTGCCTTAAATTCAAGGTGTTGGGCGAACTGATGTTGATGGCGACGTAATCGGCGTCACGATACACCTGCTTGAACAAGGCGCAGTAATCGTCAGCGGCCTGCTCGACAGGCGTATCTTTACTCTTACCGATATTGATCCCCACTTTGCAACGCGCCTCGCCACGCATGATCTTAAGCGCGTCGACACCCTCATTGGGGAAACCCATGCTGTTGATGACGCCCTGCGCCTCGATCACACGCTGCACACGCGGCTTCGGATTGCCGATTTGCTTGTGCCGCGTCACGGTGCCCACTTCGACATGCCCAAAGCCGAGCGCGCTCAAGCCTTTCACTGCCACGCCATTCTTATCATAACCCGCCGCCAAACCGATCGGATTCTTGAACTTCAAGCCAAAGGCTTCAACCTCAAGGCGCGGATCATCGATCTCGAATATGCGCTTCAACAGCGCATACGTCGGCGGCAACTGCCCCGCGAGTTGAATCAGCCGCAGCGTCACGCCGTGAATGCGCTCGGGGTCGAATTTGAATAGTAGCGGTCGAATGGTTTGATACATGGTAATCGACTGACAAGATGACAAGATGACGCGCCGCAAAAAGCGCGGCGGATGACAAGATGATCTTGCTGAATGGAGATCATCTTGTCATCTTGTCGCCGTGTCATCTTGTCAGAAATTCCTTTACTTCCCCAAACTGCTCCTGCGAAATTGCCCCCGATCGCAGCCACTCGTCCAGCAGTTCAGGCAAGGCGGCCACGGCATGCAATCGATAGCCCGCCTCGGCCAGCATCGGCCCAGCCCCCTGCCCGCGATCGATCAACACCACGATGTCGCGCACTTTCAGATTCGCCTCTTCCAACTTCTGAATCGCTTCGATCTTCGAGCCGCCCGTCGTCGCCAGATCATCGATCACGACGATGGTCTCGCCCGCGACGTAATCACCTTCGATCACGGCCTTGGTGCCGTAGTCTTTCGCTTCGCGGCGCGGATAAATCAAGGGGCGATTCATCTCCAACGCAATCGCCGTAGCGATAGGCAGTGCCGCGTACGGAATACCCGCGATGCGATCAAACGGCAACTTGTTCAACTTGGCCGCATACGCCTGCGCGACGCGCCTCAAGATCTGCGGATAGGTCACCAGACGCCTTAAATCAAGGTAGATCGGCGACATCAAGCCAGACTTGAGTTTGAACTGGCCAAAGCGGACGCACTGGGAGGTGATGAGGTCTTGAGCCAGCTGCATGATGCGTGATGAGTGGTGCGTGCCGCTTGACACGGCCCACGCACCACGCACCACGTTGATGTCGTCCCGCATCTTCTTCGCCGCTTCACCCGGATCACTCGCCTTCGCAATCGCGCGCGAGACGTTGATGAGCAAGCCCAATCCATCGGGCCGCAGACCGGCCTCCAGCGACGCTTGCAGATCGCCGCCTTGCGCGCCGATGCCGGGTACCAGGAACCACAGATCAGGCGCTGCACTTCTCACACGCGCCAGGGCTTGCGGATCAGTCGCGCCGACAACCAAGCCAACATTGCCATTGGTATTCCAGTTTTGCGCATGAGCCGCGACGACTTCATACAACGTGCTGCCTGCATCTTGCAGCATGCTTCCTTGAAATTCGTCCGCCCCGGGATTTGAGGTCTTGCACAGCACAAACGCCCCACGCTGGGCTCGGGCCAAGAACGGTTTCAGCGCCTCACCACCGAGGTAGGGACTCAGCGTAATCGCGTGCGCGCCGAGTTGATCGAAGGCCGATCGGGCGTAGGCTTCCGCCGTGTCCGCGATATCGCCGCGCTTCGCATCCAGAATCACCGGGATGCCGCTCGGCACATGCGCGATCACGTCGTGCAGCACGGTCATACCCTCTGCCCCAAGTGCTTCAAAAAAAGCACTATTCGGCTTGAAGGCACACGCGTATGCGGCGGTCGCGTCGATCAAGCGAAAGCACTCGTCACGCACCGCATTGGGCTCTGTTCCACGTGGATCAATGCCCACGCACAACAGCGAATCCACTTCCCGGGCTCGTTTTTCCAGCGCCTCAAAGAAATTCATGTCAACTCCTTGAACCACGAAGACCACGAAGAACCACCAAGAAGAATTTCGTGATCTTCGTGCCCTTCGTGGTTAATACTTCTACGCCTTCCCCAACACCATCGCCAACAGCGCCATGCGCACGTACAGGCCGTATTCCACCTGTCGGAAGTACGCCGCGCGCGGATCATTATCCACGTCGTACGAAATTTCGCCGACACGCGGCAGCGGATGCATCAGCACCATCTGCTGCTTCGCGCCCTTCATCGTTTCCGGCGTGATGACGAACGCGCCCTTCACCGACTCATACACACTCAAGTCTTCAAAGCGCTCTTTCTGCACGCGCGTGACGTACAGCACATCCGTCTCGGCCAACACTGGTTCGAGCGAATTATACTCGGCCTGTTGCACGTTGAACTTGCCCAACTCTTCCACAATCCCGGACGGCATGCGCAGAATGTCCGGCGACACATAGTTCAACTTCGCGCCGTACAGCGTCAGCAGCCGCGATAATGAGTGCACCGTGCGCCCATATTTCAGGTCGCCCAGCATCGTCACGGTCAGCCCTTCCAACCGGCCCAGTTCTTCTCGAATCGTGAACAGGTCCAACAGCGCTTGCGTGGGATGTTCACCCGTGCCGTCGCCCGCATTGATGATGGGCTTGCGCGCCACCCGCGCCGCTGTCGCCGCCGAGCCGGTCTCGGGATGCCGCATCACGATCACATCCGAGTACGCTTCCAACGTGCGAATCGTATCGGGCAGCGATTCGCCTTTCGCCACCGACGAATACTTCACTTCGCTGATGGGAATCACGCTGCCGCCCAGACGCTCCATCGCCGCCGTGAAAGATGCCGACGTGCGCGTGGACGGTTCATAAAACAGGTTGGTCAGAATCTTGCCCTTCAGCAAATCAAACGTGCCCACGCGCTCGACCATCGTGCGCATTTCTTCGGCGACCGCAAACACATATTCCAAATCGGTGCGCGCAAACTGCGCCACCGATAGAATGTGTTGCCCGTAAAAGCGGCCATCGCCGCGCTCACCCAGCGGCAGATGCGCTGCCGTCGCTCGTCGTGCTCCTACGCCCATCGTTGCCATTATTCTCCTCCTGAGATTTATCGGACATCGCGCCCAAAACCGGGCTTCACCAAAATTTCACCGTTGCGATACGCCTCGGTGCCGCGCAACATCACACGCTGCACCCGGCCCTTCAACGTCCAGCCCTCAAACGGCGTCCACTTCGCGCGCGTTTTCAGGTCTGATCCGCACACAGTCCACTCGTCATCAACATCCACCTCGATCCACGTCTCCACTTGCTCTGGCAACTGGAAAATTCTTCTGGGGTTGTTCACCACCCGATCGATCAGCTGCTCCATGGAGAGCAGTCCTTCGCGCACCAGTTCCAGATATAACGGCAGCGCGGTTTCCAAGCCCGGGAATCCGGGTGGCGGCTTGGGTGAATCTTTTTCCGTCAGGGTGTGCGGAGCGTGATCGGTGGCAAAACAATCGATCGTGTCCAGCGCCGCGCGCAGCCCTTGTTTATCAGCATTTTTTGCCAGTCGCGGCCGCACTTCGGATCGCCCAAAGCCAAGCGTGTCGGCGATGTCCGCCGTCAGAAAGAAGTGATGCGGCGTTACTTCGCACGTCACATTGATGCCCTTGTCCTTCGCGCGGCGAATCAAATCGATCTCGTCTTTGCGGCTAACGTGACAGATGTGCGCGTGCTTGCCCGTGAGGTGCGCGGCCATGATGCACGCAGCCACCGTGCGCCCTTCCGCGTGACACAGCACCGGCACATGCGCGGGCCAGCGTTCCATATGCTTGATCAGCGAATCAAGATCATCCAATCGCAGCGGGCCAAACGTCTGATCGAGATACATCTTCAAGCCCGTGACTTGCGAGGCAAGTTCGTGCGCCGTCTCGATGTTGTCATCGCCCGCGCCCAAATGCAGGCCATAATCACAGCGCGCGTGTTGCGCAGCCAGTTGCTGCTTCGCGGCCAATGTCGTCGCATCCGTGATGGGCGGCGTATTGTTGGGCATATCCAGCACCAGCGTAAAGCCCCCTGCTAACGCCGCCGCTGTGCCCGTATCAAAATCTTCCTTGTGCGTTGCGCCCGGCTCGCGCAGATGCACATGCACATCAATCAGTCCCGGCATTCTGATCGTTGTCACGCTGTCCTCCCGTTCCCTAGGCAAAAAAAGAGCCGACAATAAGTCGGCTCGATCAAATAAAAAGCGCCACAGCAACGGTGGGAAGTTTCTCCCGGCCGTTGTGGCGCTCCAATTGATAGGTCAAAAATTTTCGTCGAGTTTTCATACCCCAGACCGCGCGCGATTTTACTCGTGATATGGGGCGCTGTCAAGAGCAAAATTACCAGTGTTGTTTACAGGCCCAATCCCGGCAGCCCGCCCACACTCTTCGCCGCTCGCACACCACGCACCACCGACTGCGCAAACACCTCGGCGGCAAATGCACCGACGATATTGACATCGGCTGGTTTGTCACCCGTTGCCAAAGCAAACAGCGTGTCGCCATCAAACATCGTATGCGCGGGCCGAACGGTGCGCGCCAAGCCGTCTTGCGCCATCTGCGCCACTTTGTTGATCTCTTCTTTGTTCAACTTCGCATTGGTCGCCACCACGCCAATGACGGTATTAGCACGCGAAGCGAAGCTCACGGCTGTGCGTCCGATCAAGCCCCGCATCGTCGCCAGCGTATCAGCGAAAGTGTCGCTGGCCCCAATCTTGATTGGACCTTTATGCACTGAACGCGCACCCGCAATGATTTGATTCGCGCCGGGATCGATCACATCACCGAAGGCATTCGCCGCCACAATCGCGCCGACGATGACGCCGTTGCCGATCTCAAGGCTGGCCGTGCCCACGCCCGACTTCATCGCTTGCCCCATGCCCAAGATCTTGCCCACGGTCGCGCCCGTGCCCACGCCGACATTGCCTTCAGCGATTACACCCGCACTCGCATTCACACACGCTTGATAGCCCATCGCTGCATCGGGTCGCACATCCGATCGGCCAATCGCCAGATCGAAGATCACCGCCGCTGGTACGATCGGCACATGCGCCACGCCCACATCGAAGCCGACCTTGCGCTCTTCCAGATAACGCATCACGCCCGAGGCCGCATCCAGCCCAAAGGCCGAGCCGCCCGCCAGCACGATCGCATGTACCTGTTCGACGAGATGCATCGGTCGCAGCAGATCCGTCTCACGCGTGCCGGGTGCGCCGCCGCGTTGATCGACGCCGCCCACCGCGCCGCCTTCGCACAGAATAACTGTGCAGCCCGTCAATGCCTCGTCGTTCTGTGCATGACCCACTTGGATGCCGGGAACATCAGTGATGCAGTTGTTCATTTTGCCTCGATAAAGTAAGTCAACTGGATAACCAATTACCGATCAACCAGTTGACGGATTACGCGCAGCGCCACCCGCCCCGCCTGATCGAAACCGCTCTCGTGCAAGTGATCAATCGTATCGTTTGGCGTATGAATCGATCGACTAGCGCGGCCTACCGTGATCAGCGAAACCCCGTCCAATCCGCGCTGCGCAAACGGAATATGATCGAACAACGCGCCGATGAAGCGAAACCGTCCGATCGAGATGTGTTCTGTACGCGCCACATCTTGAATCAAGCGCGCCAACTCCGATGAAGTCGCCCCCACCCATTGCAACTGTCCCTCGACGCCCACGCCATCGAAGTTAAGCACGAGCGCATTTTCCTGTTGCAAGCGCGCGGCGTGACGCTTCACATACGCCGTCGTCCCCATCAGCCCCACCTCTTCCGCGCTGGGCAGCAGCACGATCACGCGCAATCGTTCGCGCCAGTCCGATCGGGCCGCGAGAATTTCCGCCAGATGCAGCACCGTGCCCACACCCGATGCATTATCGATCGCGCCCGGTGAAGCGTTGCCCGTCCCCAACAGCACCAGCATGAGGCTGGCGACTGCCGCACCCATGCCAAGCCCATCGCTCAACGCGGAAGCCTGATTTAACAGCGCCGCGCCGATAGCCCACAGCGTGCCCGGAATCAACAGCGTGTACAGGGCAATGCGCAACACCAACGGCCAACGCTGACTCTTGGAATCGTAATGCGCGACGAGGTACAAAGTGCGGCGTGGTCGATCATCTTGCGGCCAAATTGCCACGAGGTTTGATGCGGCGTAGCGCTTGCCCATTCGATAGGCCAATCGTTTACGCCACATGGCCTTTGGTGCAGCCACCGCGTCAGCCGAAATGGAGCGGCCCATGACGCCAGCCAAAGCGAAGCCCGCCAAAATAATCAGCGCCCCAAGTTGGGGCGCATAGGGCAATGTCTGACGTAACACAACCATTGCCATGAGACACACACTATTCACCCACAACACCAGCGCCAGCAGCGCATTCAACACCGTCGAAAATTCAAATCGCTCCCGCTCAACGCGATAGCCCCACTGCTCCAAGCGCGCCGCTAAGTCAGCCGCCACCTGCTCATGCTCCGCCGTGCCCACCAAACGCGGCCTCGCCATCGAAGCCGCATATTCCAGTGCTATTTTCGCGTCAAATTGTTCCCTTTCACTCATTACTCGTCACTCGTCACTCATCACTGCTCACTCATCACTCGTCACTTGCCTTTTGTCATTTGTCATTGATCATTGTTCATTGCAAATTGCTCATTGTAAATTGACCACCGCATCCGCCGTCATCCCCGCCTTCAAACGTCCGTCTGCATTCACCAAATGAATCTTCACCGCAAACACGATGCTGGCGCGATCATCCTTGTTTTGCGTATCGCGCGCCGTAAACTGCGCCTGTGACGCGATCGATGTAATCTCACCCGTAAACGTCTCAGTAGGATAAGCATCCACCACCACCTTCACCGTGTCGCCCACCCGCACGCGCGGCAGATCGCTTTGCGGCACATACACGGTCATATCGACCACATCCAGATTCACGATTGACACCAACGAACTGCCGGGCTGAATCACTTCGCCCACTTTGGCCGAACGCTGCGCGACCAGTCCCGTCAACGGCGCGGTCAGTGTCGCGCGCGATTGATACGCCTGCGCCAATTTCAACTGCGCTTGCGCTTGCTGGAGTTGCGCCTCAGCCAAAGCGATGTCTTCCAACTGCGCCCCGGCCTTCAACTCAGACAGTTTGGCCTCGGCCATATTCACATTCGCTAACGTCAGGCTATACCCACTGTGCGCCGCGTTGACTTGTGCTTGCAGTGCCACCGGCTCAGACCGCATTGCCGTCAACGCATTCACCTGCGTCTGTGCGCCGACCTGCTTAGCCTGCGCAATTTCCAGGTTCTTCTGCGCAATCTCGATCTGCTTGTCCAGCGTCTCACGCCGGTCGGTGTCCTTGTCGTAGAACTCGCGCCAATAACGCGCTTCCGCCAGTCGCGTCTGCATCACGCCGATATTCTCTGCGGCCAATTTCACGCCCGCTCGCGCCGCATCGATCTGCGCCGTCAATTCTTGTGGATTATCGCGAATCGTCTGTGTATTCGAGATCATCACGTGTGCGCCGTCGCGCTCAGCTGCGGCTTGCTTCAACGCCGCCTGCGCCGCATCGATGGCCTCTTGCCGCGCACTCGCTTTCACCTGCGCCAGATTCGCCTGAGCCACGCTCACGGCCGCTTCGGCCTGTTTCACTTGCATCGCCAAAGCCGCATCATCCAGCGTGACAACGACCTCGCCCGCGTTGACGCGCTCGCCTTCATCGGCAGCGATCGTCATCACGCGCGCGCTCACTTCCGCCACGACTTCAACCTGCGTCCCTTCAATCACGCCGGTCAAGCGCAATTCAGTGGGGGCCGCCGCAGGTGATTGACAGGCCGCGGTCAACCACAAGAATAGGCCAAGGGTAATGCGTACTGCGTGATGCGTAATGCGTGTTGCGTGTCTCAATTTATCCATCACACCCTCTTGCATCCTGCCTCTTGCCTCTTGCTTCATCGGCCCAACTGCGCTTCGGCCTGCAAGCCCGGCTTCAACGCGTGATCGGCATTTGCGATCTGAATCTTCACCGCATACACCAACTTGGTGCGCTCGTCCGACGTGCGCACATTACGCGGCGTGTACTCGGCCTGATCGCTGATCCGCCCGATCGAGCCGCTGAACGTCCGATCGGGAAACGCATCCACCCGCACACTCACGCTTTGTCCAATCGAGATTTCCCCTAAGTTCGCGCCCGGCACATAGATCGTCAACGTGACTTCATCCAAATTTGCCAGCGTCAGCGCTGCGATATTCGGCGCGGCCATTTCGCCGACATGCAGACTGCTCGCCATGATCAAGCCGTTTACGGGCGCACTCACGGTGGCCTTGCTTAACTGCAATTGCGCGGCGTCTAACGCGGCCTGCGCCACATCGACTTGCGCTTGCGTTGCTGCGATCTGCTCAGTAGTCGCACCCGCTTGCAAACCATTCAACGCCGCTTGCGCCGCCGCCACTTGCGCTTCACTCGCTTGATATTTCGCCGCCGCGACATCGACTTGAACTTGCGCCGTTTGCGTGCTCCCGGGGCAGGCTCCGGCCGGCGGGGACCGTCGGAGTGAGCATGAGAGGCAAGTCCCCCACGACCGCTCCGGCGACGCTCGTCTCGCTCCTCGTCGCGTGC
>JAGOBP010000190.1 GCA_017999195.1 Thermoflexales bacterium | reverse complement strand
GCTCGAAACAATCCCTCCATCTCCAACGGCCCAGCCGTCACCGACGTCCGTACCGGCGTCGCCGACGTCTACTACGCAGGTTGATAGTCCTACCGCGACGGTTGCGCCGACACCAGCGCCAACCGCCATTCCGCAGCCGACGCCGTGTCAGCCCAATCAAAATTGGGCGACTTACATTGTGCAGGTCAACGATACCCTTTCTGCATTAGGCCAAAGTACAGGCATAAGTGTGGAAGAAATCCAGCGCGCGAATTGTCTGGCAGGGACCATGATCTTTTCCGGTCAACCTTTGTATCTGCCTTTTGTTCCGCCACCACCTGTTGTCGCGATTGTCACAGCGCCTCCGCCTATTCCTGCCACGCCGCCTCCGCCAGGCCCGGGTGACCCGACCATTGCGGTGAACCCGGAATCTGGCCCACCCGGCACCACGTTTGTCTTTCAGCTCGACCATTTCAAGTCGAATGAACACATCACGGTGCGCATTGTTGCCGCGTCAACCTTCGCGGTCGTGTATCAAAGTGACCTCATGGTTGATACGCTGGGCTATTTGTTGGTTTTGTATCCCAGTCCGCTTGATGTGGCGGTTGGCGCGTATGCCGTGAACATCATCGGCACAAGTTCTGCTGCTTCAGGGCAATTCACCATCACAAATCCACCGTAAGGATTGCTCTGATTGGCTCTCTAGCCGTGTGAAGGACATTACGGACTCTCTCTCGATGTTTGAATAAGGAGTTACGGACATGACAGCCGCTAATGATCAGCCCCAATCGATTCTTTCAACTGAAGAAGAATTTCCACGCCGGGTGATCGTGAAGTTCAACGACAAGGATGCTCCTGTAACTTATGAAGATGACGCCGAGAAACACTTCGAAGGATCGAGGCTGGAGCGTTGGCAAAAGATTGCAGAGATTTTTCCAGGTATTCACCTTAAGCGGCTTTATATTTCCGTTGAACCTTCCAGAATAAATGAACTCACCCAGCAAGCGACTTATCTAGATCCGACTTACAAGCCAGTCAATTTCCTAGCCTTTTTTGCAATCGAAGTCCCCAAGGAGGTTGATCCAGTCGATCTTACGAAGGCATTGCAGGAATGGGAAATTGTTGAGTATGTATACATCGAATCTATTCCGGCTCCTTGGCCGGCGCAGCCCACTGGTGCTAATGCCAGATTGTCGTTTCGGCACTATCTGGATGCGCCGCAAGTTGGGGTGGCCGGCGCGCCTCATATCGGCGGTATCAACGCCACGTATGCCTGGAATCAGGACAGAGCAGGTGTAGGGATTGGCGCTGGCGGGGGCGTTACATTTGTCGACATTGAGAAAGGTTGGAATCTGACTCACCAGGATTTAGCGGGAGCAGGCATCACTTTGATTAGCGGCATCAATCGGGACGAACGACGGCATGGTACAAACGTCCTAGGGATATTAGCCGCTCAGGATAATGCCATCGGCGGCGTAGGGATCGCATACCAGGCAACAGCTAAGGTCGTCTCAGGCTGGAGAAATGCCGCTGATGCTTTACCCAACTGGCATGATGCCATCTTGTCCGCGATTAACCTGCTCGCCTTTGGCGATGTACTCCTTTTGGAAGTACAAATCCAACCATCTATCATTTTTTTGCCGGCCGAATTGGATTCGGCTATCTTTGAAGTAATTCGGCTGGCGACGGCTTTAGGCATTGTTGTAATCGAAGCGGCTGGTAACGGCAGTACGCTGCTCGATGGGCAATCAAATTCCATTGGCCGACAGACTCTGAACCCCGGCAGTTCTGACTTCCGAGACTCGGGCGCGATTTTGGTGGGTGCCGCTGATCCGATCGGTTTTCAAGCGAACCGTTGGGTGAGTTCGAACTTTGGGGCGCGCGTCAACTGCTTTGCCTGGGGTTCCAATGTGGCCACCACCGACACCGATGACGCAACTGTCACCAACAACTCGACACCGGACCGCGTCGATTTTTCAGCCACCTCCGCGGCTTCAGCCATCGTTGCCGGGGCCGCGATTGTTTTGCAAGGCATCGCTCAACACAGATTAGGCTTTCGGTTTAGCGCCTTTCAGATACGAAAAATTCTTGGTGAGCCACCTTCGCCCGGGATCATTGGCAACACGCCATCCGCTCGGCCGGCAACTGATCAAATCGGTGTGATGCCGAACCTCCGCGCCATTATCGATACGGTCATCAATGCCAGGCCGGATATCGTGGTGCGGGATTTTGTCGGCGATACGGGCCAGCCTCACACCGGGCTCGCTTCAGCCAGCCCGGACGTGATCGTGCGGCTGGCCAACACAGTGTCGAATCCGCAAGCCTCTTTTGGAGGGAGCTCGACCATGGGGAATGCCGGGCTGAGTTCGCCAGTGGGCACCGGCGATCACGATCTATTCGTCCGGGTATTCAATCGGGGCGGCGCACCAGCCAACGATGTTCGGGCTACCGTCTATTGGTCTCGGCCAGCGACGCTCGTTAGGCCTGATCTGTGGACGAAGATCAATACATCAGGTCCGACCAGCGTGCCGGTGAGTTCCACCTCCATGACGGTCTTGCCCAAGATCACCTGGCCGTCGAGTCAGATTCCGGCTCCGGGCCATTATTGTTTTGTCGCAACGATTGGCTGCCCGGATGATCCTGATCCCGTTCCGGATCAGATGGCGCTTACGCTGGTCGACTTCGATGATTACGTCAGGCTGATTCGATCCAACAACAACATCGCCTGGCGGAATTTTAACGTGGGTCCGATACCTGCTAACGGTGGTCTGCCGGTGATGAATTTTATGGCACCCGGAGCGCACGATGCCGATCATCTGATGCAATTAGAGGTTGTGGCGCGGCTGCCTGAAGAGGCGCAATTGTGGCTGGAAGGCCCGGCCGATTTTGTCAGCGCGCTATTGACCGGGCGTTTCGGCGAAAATCCGCGAGGCAAAGAGTTGAAGCTGCCCCTTAGCCCGCACGGCACTAACCGATTTCAGGAGATGGTCTTTCCCGCCAGGTCGCAAACTCCGTTGCGACTCGTGGCAACTTTGCCGGAACAACACCGGCTTGGAAATTATGAAATCTACGCTCGACAGTTATATCAAGGCGAGGAGATCGGTCGCATAACCTGGCAGTTGGCCTCGCCCGGAAACGCGCCGGAGCTTTCTTCAAAACCATCATCCAACTACAAATTCGGCCTGTTAGCGGCGTTGAGCATGAGCACCTTGGTCTGCTTCATTTTGAGTCGACTATGTAGAAGAAGGTCGGCTGAACGAAATTACTGATAACCCGTTGCTAACGCTATTGTTGCGGCAGTGAAAATAGATAGTTGAAGCCCCTCTCCGTGCAGGCCAGCCACCTGCGCTGTGTTGCATCGCTTACTGAAGAAATTGAAGGTGATGTCAATATGAATACATTGCGAATTCGCCTGTTTGGCAAATTCCAAGCCGAACTCGAAGGCCGTGTATTGAAAGATCTGGATGCGCTCAAAGTGCAGGAGCTGTTCTGTTATTTGCTCCTCTATCGTGATCGCCCGCACCATCGCGAAGCGCTCTCCGGGTTGTTCTGGGGCGACAGCGAAACCACTCAATCCAGGAAACACTTGAGGCAGGCCCTCTGGCAGCTGCAACTGGCCCTGAACTCTGGTCCTGACAAGTTGCAGGAAGTTCCCGTGGCGATTGAATCGGATTGGGTCAGTATTACGCCCAGTCTGAATTTCTGGCTGGATGTGCAGGTCTTTGACGAAACGCTCCTGCGCACGCGAGGAATACCCGGGCAGGCGTTAGATCTTGGCCAGGCGCAGGCCTTGAAGGAAGCGGCCCAATTGTATTGCGGCGATCTGCTGGAGGGCTGCTATCAAGATTGGTGTCTGTATGAACGCGAACGCTTACAAAACGCCTATCTTGACCTGCTTGATAAACTGATGGAGTATGCCGAAACGCGGGCTGAATACGAAGAAGGCCTGGAATACGGGGCGAAAATTCTCCGGTACGATCGCGCCCGGGAACGTACTCACTATCGATTGATGCGCCTGTACTACCTGGCGAACGATCGAGCCGGGGCGCTGCGCCAATATCAACGCTGCGTTGCGGCGCTCGATCAAGAATTGGGCGTCAAGCCGTCTCAGCGCACGATCAGTCTGTGCGAGCAAATCCAGGCCGATCGGGTGGATGGCCTTGACTGGGCGGCCGATCGGTCGTCTGGACCGTCTGCTCATCCAGAATCGGTATCTTCCCTGTTGAACCACTTAAGTACACTCCGAACAAAACTGGCTGCTCTTCAATATCAAGTCGATCAGGAATTGCGCGCCCTGGAAGAAGCCCTGGGCCATCTCCACTAGACTTTGCTTTTCGCGCCTCGGCGTCGGTCGTGAAGCACGACCGACGCCGTTTTTATTTCGATCACTCCATTTTGATCGTTCAAAAAATCCCAGACGCTAAATAGACGTTGACACAGACGCCCCATAGACACGGCGTGTTTAT
The DNA here is from genome assembly GCA_017999195.1 of Thermoflexales bacterium. Taxonomy (GTDB): domain Bacteria; phylum Chloroflexota; class Anaerolineae; order Fen-1058; family Fen-1058; genus JAGOBP01. The sequence goes on along the minus strand of JAGOBP010000190.1, from coordinate 3,145 downwards.
ACTCTTGGTGTTGAATGTGAGAAGTCGTCATCGACCCAAGACGTAGTGTTCACGGCTATACGACTGATCTTGATGGAGTCAATTGAGTTCCAGACCCATTCGTTCATCATCAAAGTCTGGCTTGAAGAAGTTAAGGCAAGCGGTGACGGTGCGGTTTGGCGCGGTCACATCACGCATGTGCCCAGCGGCGAACGGCGTTATGTACAAAGCCTGACCGACATCGATCAGTTCATCATTCAGTATCTGCACAGTCTGGGTGTGCGCATCCGGCCACCCTCGCGGTTGGGCCGTTTCTTAAGCAAATTCATTCGTCGGGACGGGCATGGCTAACTATCACGCGATTGCTGCCACCAGCCAAACCCTGGTTAATTTGCTCACCGGCGCGCGGCCCGCTGGCGTCCTGCAGAACATGGACATCGCGCTGCTGCCGCTGGATGAAGGCATAACCCTGACCAAAGGCCTGGTGGTCTGTCTCTATCGAATTGCACCCAACACATCGCGCCGCTATCCGCCATCGCGCCCGGCGGCGGACGGCACGCACTATCGGCCCGCCATCAATGTCGATTTGTTTTATGCGCTCATCCCGATCGGTAACGGTTCAGATATCCAGCAACGCCTGCTTGGCTGGGCGATCCGCACGCTCGAGGATATGACCGTGCTGCCAGCAACGCTGCTCAACCGGAACACGCCCGACACCTTTGCCTCAGATGAAACCGTCGAGCTGGTCTTTGAAGGGCTGGCGTTGCAAGATTTATCGGCTTTGTGGGAAAACGTCAAACCGCAGCCGTTACTGATAGCCAATTTTGTGGCACGCGCGGTGTGCATAGATTCAACATTGCCCGTCATTCAAGCAGGCGATGTCCAAACTCGCCAATTTGATCTAGCGAAAGTTGTGTCATGATACCGACATCGCGCGTAATGGAGTCCATCGCCCGTGTCACGCCGCTGGCCGTGCGCTTCTGGGACGAGGTCACCCAGGCCACGATCAGCGACGGGCTAAGGGTTGTGGCCTATTCCAACAACCAGCCCGATCGGCGTCTGCGACCGATCGAGAACCGCCACCGCGCGTTTATCTGGTCGGACTTGCCCGGCCTGCGCGAGCAAGAATATGGCGCGGGCGATAAAGACTATTGGGCGGCTCCTCCGCCCACACACACCTTCACCATCGAAGTCCAAGATGATGTGGCGCGCTTTCTGCCGTTTTCGTTTGAAGTTGCGGCTCCTGCTCGGGATGTCATCAAGTGGTTATGTTTGACCGCGGCCGGTCCGTTCACCCACCCGGCGGGCACGGTGCCACTCTTCTCGTCGCCCGCGCGCCCTGTGCCTGCCGTAATGGCTGCGATCCGACTTGAAGTGCATAGTGATCAATTCGACGCGCAGCTAAAGGATTATCCGCCCGCCGCCTGGGCGATGATCGAAGCCTATCACGGTGCGAACTTTGTTGCGCGCGCCCTGGCCGATGAACAAGGCCGCGCCATATTGGTTTTTCCGTATCCCGATCTGCCCGCAGGCGATCTGGGGCATCCTTTCGTCAAACATACCTGGACGATCAGTCTGCGCGCTTACTATCACCCGACTACGCCTAAGGCAACCGCCCCTAATCTGTGCACTGCGCTCAGTCAAGGCTTTACCAAGTTGTGGAGCAAAGTATTGCCGGCAACCGAGTTGGCTCAAGTAACGCTCCCGTTTGGTCAGCCTGCGGCCATACCGGGTCCGCCGCCAGCCAAACCGTCTGATACCTTGCTCGTCTGGATTACACCCGTCTAAATCGGCGTCACCTTCAAGGAGGATAACATGCCGGAATATCTCGCTCCGGGCGTTTATATCGAAGAAACCTCGTTCCGAGCCAAATCGATCGAGGGCGTCAGCACCACCACGACCGGCTTCGTCGGCCCGACACGCTATGGCCCGATCGATCTTTCCCCCGACATTGTAACGAGTCTCGTGGAATTCGAGCGTGTTTATGGTGACGGGCAGAAGTTGAATTTTAACGGCACCTTCATCGACAACTATATGTGGCACGCCGCGCGCGCCTTTTTCGAGGAAGGCGGCAAGCGCCTGTACATTGCGCGCGCGTTCCGGGCCAACGGCGCGGATACCGGCCTGGCCGCGACGCGCGTGCCTGCCGCAGACGTCAATCCCGCTGCCGGCACGGTGGCCGCAGATCCGATCGAAACGCAGTTTCCCAACGACGTGCACATTCGATCGCGTTTTCCAGGCGCGGCGGGCAATGTGCATGTGCGTTTTCAACTCAAGATCGGCCAGAACATTGCCACGGGCCAATCGGCGGCGTTGGGTCTGGCTTCCGTGTTGGATGGCGATGTCGTGTGGGTTGGCATCCATACCGTCGTCGACGCCAAGAACGTCGCGCCGACCGTCGGAACGTTGAACAAGGTGGTCTACAACTCCGTCACACAAAAATTCTCAGTCAAGACTTTTGCCAACGCCGACGTAGCCATTGAACCGGATAATCTGGACGAAGTCCGCATTGTCACGCTGACGGTCGTGGTCACACTTCAGGATGGCAGCGATTTGGTTTGGGACGGCCTTGCGCCGGAACCCTCACACTCGCGAGCGGGCGCGCCCGATTCACTCACGACGCGATTCGGGGTCAAACCAGCCAGCCTGGCTCAAGCCCGCTCGTTGCCGATCGTCATTACCAAAGGCGCGAACGTCAACACCGGCTTGTTGATCATTCAAAAACTGTTCAACAGCGACGCCACCATCACCGCCAATGCCGGTATCGCTCAAAATGATGCCAACGGCAAACCCAAGTTATATCTGACCAGTGCGTATGCGCTGCAAAACGGCGATGATGGCCTGCGGCCGTCGGATACCGAGTACACCGGTGCCGAGAAAAACGACGGCAGCAAGACCGGGCTGAAGGCCTTCGAAGACATCGAAGACATCTCGATCGTGGCGGCACCCGGCGCAACCTACAACTTTGATACGACCGGCCAGGCGATTATCAATGCGCTGCTCACGCATGCGCGCAACATGCGCTATCGCATCGCCGTGTTGGACAGCGGCAACGCCCAGAGCATTGCCGTAGTCCGCGCCATGCGGGCCAAGATGGATTCCACCTACGGCGCGCTGTATTATCCCTGGGTCAAAGTCCTCGATCCGATCACGCGGACCGAGATTC
>JAGOBP010000189.1:1238-7597 GCA_017999195.1 Thermoflexales bacterium | reverse complement strand
CTGATCTTCCGCCCGAATGGTCTGCTCGGCTCGGCCGTGGGCCAGAAAGCCTAAAGGTGCTGACATGAACAAGTCCATTAAGCGTGGTCTGCTTCTCGGTCTCGCGTCTGGTTTCCTGGCTCTGTTGTTTGGCGGCTGGGCGATGACGGTTTTGGCCGTCTTCGGCGGTATCTTGATCGGCTTCACCAGCAAATCGGGGGCCGGCAAAGCGGCGGCTTTTTCGCCCAAGTCGGTGGCTGTCTCGGCTTTGATCTTTTCGATCATGACGGCGATCGGCGGCCTCGTCTTCGATCTGTGGCTGGCCGATCTCGCTATCGTTACGGATCACCCGCCCGAAGTCGCTTTCCCGGCGGCGATTGCGGGTATTGTGCTGGGGACGTTAAGCGCAGTGGGTATGGCGTACGTTCAGCACATGTCGGATGCGCGCGCCGCCCGCCGCATTAACTACGGCGTGGGGGCTTTAGTCTTGATCCTCCTGCCGATTGTCGATCAACTGACGCAATTGGGCTGGGCGGCCTCGATCATTTTTGCCGGGGTGTACATCGTGCTGGCCATCGGCCTGGATGTGGTGGTTGGTTACGCCGGTCTGCTAAACCTGGGCTACGCGGCCTTCTTCGGTTTTGGCGCGTATGCGACGGCCTTGTTGTCGTCCAATCAAATCGGTGCCCATGTGAATTTCTGGCTGTTGTTATGGATTGCGGCGGCGATTGCGGGTATCGGCGGGGTGTTGTTGGGCGCGCCAACGCTGGGCTTGAGAGGCGACTATATCGCCATCATCACGCTCGGTTTCGGTGAAATCGTCCCCGTGGCCTTTCAGCAATTGATCAAGATTACGATTCAGGAACCGTTTACGTGCGTGATCTTGCCCGCAATTCAATCGATCGGGGGCGGTATACCCACCGCTCAGTGTATAACCCTGGTCGATAAATTCGATCTCACGGGCGGCGTGCGCGGCATCAACCCGATCGATCGCCCCGCCTTCCCGATCATCAGTCCGACCGATGAGCCGCTCGCGCTGATCGTAAAGATCGCGTTTATGCTGGCGCTGGTGGGTCTGCTGTTCTTCTTCTTCCGCCGCCAACAGCGCAATGGCAAGGTGGGGCCGGGCACCATGATCTTCGCCGGCCTGACGGTGGGCTTGATTCTGATCCTGTTCATCCCCATCCCGCACACCACCGAGGGCTTGCTGGCCCCGTTCTGGAACACTTTCCAACCCGGCCAATTTGCCTCGGATAATCTATTGCCGTGGTGGTTCTTCCTGCTGGCCGTCATCGGGCTGGTCATCTTCTTGAAACTGCGCTTGAAGAACTCGCGGCTGGGTCGCGCCATGACGGCCATTCGTGAAGACGAACTGGCCGCCAATCAGATGGGCGTCGATCTGGTTCACACCAAGTTGACGGCGTTTGCCTTCGGCGCGGCGATTGCCGGTCTGGCGGGCGCGTTCTACAGCGCCTACGTCTCCGCCGTGTTCCCGGACGGCTTCGGCTTTGGTACATCGATCATCATCATGGCGGCCATCGTGTTGGGCGGTCTGGGCAGCATTCCCGGCAACATTCTGGGCGCGCTGATCATCTTCCTGGCCGACCTGTTGTTCCTGAAGCAGTTCCAGAATGTGCTCAACGGCCTGTCGACGCACGTGCTGATGCCCGCCGTGACTGATCCGGCGTTGAAGGGTTTCATCATCGCCAACCTGGACCCGGTGAAATATCGCTTCTTGCTGTTGGGGCTGGTGCTGGTGCTGGTGATGGCCTTCCGGCCGGAAGGTCTGCTGCCCACCCGCGAACAGCGCATGCAGTTCCATGCCGAAGAACCCATCGACGAAGAAGCGCCAGCCGGCGCAGCCTAGGCCCAGCGGAGAGGACACGATGACCCAATTTCTCGAAGCGCAAGGCGTTACCAAACAATTCGGCGGCCTGACGGCCGTGAACAAAGTTAACTTCAAAATGGAGCCGGGCATGATCGCGGGCTTGATCGGGCCGAATGGCGCGGGCAAGACCACGTTCTTCAACATGATCACCGGCGTGTATCAAGTCACGAGCGGTTCGCTCGCCTTCAATGGCACCAACATCGGCCAGATGAAGCCGCACGACATCACGCGACTCGGCATCGCGCGGACCTTTCAAAACATCCGCCTCTTCCCGGCCATGACGATGGTCGAAAATGTCATGGTGGGCATGCACACGCGCATGAAGTCGGGCGCGCTGGACATCATGCTGCGCACCGAGCTCATGCGCAAGGAAGAGGATTACGCGCGCGGCAAAGCGCTGGACATGCTGGACTACGTGGGTCTGGGCCGCGCCCGCGCCGAACTGACAGCCCGCAGCCTGCCCTACGGCGATCAGCGCCGTCTTGAAATTGCGCGCGCGTTAGCCAGCCAGCCCAAGTTGTTGCTGCTGGATGAACCGACCGCTGGTATGAATCAGGGCGAAACGATTCAATTGACGGAGTTCATTCGCTTCATCCGCAAAGACCTGAATCTCACGGTCTTGTTGATCGAACACCACATGCGCGTGGTGATGGGCATTTCCGATCGGGTGTCGGTGCTCGATCACGGCGAGAAAATCGCGGAAGGTCTGCCCATCGAAATCCAGCAAAACCAGCAGGTGATTGAAGCCTATCTGGGCAGCGGTCGAGGTCACTAACCATGCTAGAACTTCGCGACGTTCACAGTTACTACGGCAACATTCACGCCCTCAAAGGTATTTCGTTCTCCGTCGAAGACGGCGAGATCGTCACGCTCATCGGCGCGAACGGCGCAGGCAAGAGCACCACGCTGCGCACCATTCAGGGCCTCATGCGGCCGCGGCAAGGCTCGGTCATTCTGAACGGCGTGGCGCTGGAAAAACTGCCCACCGATCAAATCGTGGCGCAGGGCGTGTCGCAAGCGCCGGAAGGCCGCCAGATTTTCCCGCGCATGACCGTGCTGGAGAACCTGGAAATGGGCGCGTATCAGCGCCACGATAAAGACGGCATTCAGAAAGACCTCAATCGCATCTTTGAACTGTTCCCGCGTTTGAAGGAACGCATCAAGCAAGCGGGCGGCACACTGTCCGGCGGCGAGCAGCAAATGTTGGCGATGGGCCGCGCGATGATGGCCCGCCCCAAAGTGCTGATGCTGGACGAACCGTCGATGGGTCTGGCGCCGATTCTGGTGGAGCAGATCTTCGACATCGTCAAAGAGATCAACGAGCAAGGCACGACGATTCTGCTGGTTGAGCAGAACGCCATGATGGCGCTGTCGGTTGCCAATCGCGGCTACGTGCTGGAAGTCGGCCAGATTGTGCTGCAAGGCACCGCCGAAGAACTGAGCAACAACAAGCAAGTGCAAGACACCTACCTCGGCGTGCAATAGACGCTTCCCTTCTCAAAAAAGTCCGGCTGCATAAGCCGGACTTTTTATTTGCCTGATGGTACAATAGCAGCCTCAATTTCGATCAAGGATCAACTCGTGAGCAAAATCGTCGAATGTGTCCCCAACTTTAGCGAAGGCCGTCGGCCTGAGATCGTGGCGCAAATCCGATCGGCCATTGCCGCGATCGAGGGTGTGACCTTTCTCGATCAACATTCCGATGCCGATCACAATCGCACCGTGCTGACCTTCGTCGGCGAGCCGGAACCCGTCGAGCAAGCGGCCTTCAACGCCATCAAAGTGGCCGCGCAATTGATCGATCTCGACCAGCATACGGGCCAACATCCCCGCATCGGCGCGACCGACGTGTGTCCCTTCGTGCCCGTCAGCGGCGTGACGCTGGAAGAATGTGTGGCAATGGCCAAACGCGTGGGCCAGCGCGTGGGTGATGAATTGGGCATTCCCGTTTACCTCTACGAGGCCGCGGCCACTCGCCCGGAACGCACGAACCTGGAGAACATCCGGCGCGGCCAATACGAAGCCCTGAAAGCCGAGATGGGCGTCAACCCCGAACGCGATCCCGATTACGGCCCGAACAAAGTCGGCCCGGCCGGGGCAACCGTCATTGGGGCACGCGCGTTTTTGATTGCATTCAACGCCTACCTCAACACAACGGATGTGGCAATTGCCAATAAGATTGCCAAAGCGATTCGACATTCCAGCGGCGGCTTGCGCTTTGTGAAGTCCATCGGCTTGATGGTTGAAGGGCAAGCACAAGTCTCGATGAACCTGACCAACTTCCGCAAGACCCCGATCGCGCGCGTGGTCGAGACGGTGCGCCGCGAGGCCGCCCGCTATGGCTGCGTTATCACCAAAACCGAACTCGTGGGCCTGACGCCGATGGATGCGCTGGTCGATGCGGCGCAGTGGTACATGCAACTCGACATGTTCGAGCGCGATCAAATTTTGGAAAACAAATTGCGCGAAGCCCTATCGGGCGAAGCCAAATCGATCGTACCGAATGCCTTCATCGAAGCGACCGCCGCGGGCACAGCCGCGCCCGGCGGCGGCGCAGTGGCCGCGTTAGCAGGCGCACTCTCCGCTGCACTGGCGGGCATGGTGGCCCGACTCACCATCGGCAAGAAGAAATACGCCGCGTTTGACTCGCACATGAAAGACATCGCCGCGCAAGCGGATGATTTACGGGGCAGACTCACGTCTGCCATTGATGAAGATTCGGCGGCCTTCACGGAAGTCATGGATGCGTTCAAGTTGCCCAAGGACACGCCCGAAGAACAGTCGGCGCGCACTCAGGCCGTGCAAATCGCCACGCAGCACGCCACCGATGTGCCTCTGCGCACGGCGCAATTATGCTTGCAGTCGCTTGAACTGGTGCACTTCGTCGCGGCCAATGGCAACATCAACGCCATGAGCGACGCCGCTTCGGGCGCATTCATGGCGCGTGCGGCCATCGATGCCGCTGGAATGAATGTGCGCATCAACGCCGCGTCATTAGATGACAAAGCGTTGGCGCAAAAGTATGTGGCCGATTGGAAATCCGTTCAATCGCAAGCCGCCGCCCGCATCGAGCAGATTTTGCAACAAGTCGAACAACGCGCCGCATTGGCCTAAATGAATAGGACGCAGACTTCGCAGATCAACGCTGATGGGATCAAGATGATTTATCAGCGGAATCCGCGTTAATCTGCGTCCAAATGTTTTATCCTTATGCCCCACTACGATCTCGACCGCTATCAGCCGCTGCTCACCGCCAATGATTTCGCACAACTACAGGCGGCGATTGCCCGCCCGCTGCCCCCTGCCCTGCGCGTCAACACGCTGAAGATTGACGTAGCGGTCGCGCGGGCCAGGTGGCCGATCGAGTATGGGTGGCACGTTCAAGATGTGCCTTTTTGTAAGAGCGGTTGGCAGATCAGCGGCAACGAAGCAGCCCTCAGTCGCACCATCGAACATCGCACCGGCTTCTACTACATCCAAGACGCGGCGTCGATGCTGCCCGCCGAGATGTTCACATTCGATCGAGAATTCCCGTTGATTCTGGACATGGCCGCGTCTCCCGGCGGCAAGACCACGCATCTAATCAGCCGGATGAACGATCGAGGCGTGATGATCGCCAACGATAGTTCGTCGGGCCGCATCGCGGGCTTACGCTCAAATTTGCAGAGTTGGGGCACACTCTCATCCGCGCTGACGAGTTATCCCGGCGAACGCTTTGGCGAATGGTGGCCGGACACATTTGATTACGTGTTGCTCGACGCGCCGTGCAGCGGCGAAAGTTTACGCACGGCAGAGCGTCGCAAGACACGCTTTGTGTCCGCGAAGGAAAGACTGCAACTTCAACAACGTCAGATCAAACTCTTGCACAGTGCGTTTCAAGCGGTGAAGCCCGGCGGACAAGTGGTGTATGCCACCTGCACCCTCGCGCCCGAAGAAGATGAAGCCGTGATCGATGCGCTGCTGAAAGCCTATCCGCAGTCAGCAACTATCGAAGCGGTGAGCCACCTCGTCACTGCGCCCGCCCTCACACGGGATGGCAAGACGGAATTCCACGCTGACGCGCAGCGCGCGGTTCGTTTGTGGCCGCACTTGTACGACACGTCCGGCTTCTTCGCCGTGCTGATTCGCAAGCGCGAGAGTGTCGAAGCGCCAACCTCGCTGCTCCAACAACGCTCGCTGGCTCACGCCGGATTTGCGCCATTGAACGAGACTCAACAGCGCGAAGTCATCAGTGCTTTGATCAATGTTTATGGCTTTGATCTAGGGAGTGTGCTTGAGGCACAACGGTTGGAGTTGTTGAAGCGGAGTGACGCAGTGTATGCTGTGCCCGCGCAGTTCATATCGCACTTCGGCGAATTCCCGTGTATCGCCATCGGCATGTTGATTGGCGAATGGAACGATGGTACCTTCATCCCCGCGCATGAATTGATTGCGCGTTTCAGTTCGCAACTCACCGGGCAACGGTTTGCGCTCAGCGCCGAGCACGTCAAGC
>JAGOBP010000189.1:0-1138 GCA_017999195.1 Thermoflexales bacterium | reverse complement strand
ATCGCCATCGGCATGTTGATTGGCGAATGGAACGATGGTACCTTCATCCCCGCGCATGAATTGATTGCGCGTTTCAGTTCGCAACTCACCGGGCAACGGTTTGCGCTCAGCGCCGAGCACGTCAAGCAATGGCTCACCGGACAGGACTTGCGCACCGTGACGCCGCCTTACCCGGCGGGCAGCATCATCTTGATCGAGGACGAGCAAGGTCGCTATCTGGGTCGCGGCAAAGTGCTGCGTGAACGACTACGCAACCTGCTCGCAAAGCGGTAGGACAAGTTGGCAACTTGTCCTACTTCATCATCCATGCCTCGATAATCCGCTGTGTCGTGCCGTCCTGCTGCATCTCCGCCAGGGCGCGATTGATCACCACCAACAACTGCGTACTCTCGCCCCACACCGCAATCGCCAGCGGATCATGCGTCACGTAATCATCAAGTTGTAACTGCGGATATGATTTGATCATCAATTGGCGCGCACTGACCGCATCGAGGATGGCCGCATTCGCTTGACCCGCATTCACGGCTTGCAAGGCTTCATCCGCCGTCGGAAATGGCCGCACTTCGATGCCCGCTTGCCGCCGCGCCCAATGCCTCGCCGCTGCGTCGCCGTCTGAACCGAATTCAACGGCAAGCGACGCAATTTCAGTTGAAGACCCCGTGAGTTTGATCAACACCTGTCCCACATCAAAATACGGTGTGGAATATTGCCAACGCCCAATCAAAGTAGGATTGACGATCAACGCCGACAGCGTCGCGTCGGCTTGACCCACGGCCAACACATCATACAAACTATCCTGCCCCGCGATGACGAACTCGGCGCGGAGGCCGGTACGCCGCGCAATCTCATGCGCAAGGTCAACGTCGATGCCATAAAACACACCCTCACTGCCCAGACCATCAAACGGCATGTAAGATGGATCGATCGCAAAGCGGATCACACCCGATTGCTGCACGCGCGCCCACGCCTTATCCTCACTGCGATTGAGCCACGCGACGACATCGGGCACGGACCAGAGCGCGAGAAACGCTGCAATTAAGGCAAAAATAGCGTAGTGCGTGGTGCGTGGTGCGTGTTTGTCATTTGTCATTTGTCATTGTTAATTGTTTCTGTGTTTCCAGATAAATCGGTTTCGGTT
>JAGOBP010000188.1 GCA_017999195.1 Thermoflexales bacterium | reverse complement strand
CCCCAACCCTTTGCGAAGCACCCTTTAGGGCCACCAAAGGGCGAGGGAGTATGCTGCACTCATTTCGCGCTAACGGGCGAACCCGGATGGGTCTACTGTTGGGCCAGTTGGCAACTGGCTTTACGTTCAACCCCTCGACTCCCGAGCGACGTTCAGCGCTGCTTTCCGATGAAGGCTCTCAGCCGGTGGCCTTCAATTTCTGGCGGAGGCTGCGGCGTGTTGGGCCGCGCGCCTACTCTTCTCGATCAACGTCGTGTCTTCAGTTGTGAGCGCCGATTATAGCCGAGATAATTTCGTTGTCAAACGGGCTATCGAAAAATCTGTTGCAACCACGGAATGCCCGCCAGGCACGCCCACGCCGTGAGACCCAGGCGGATGGTCTTGCCCGCCCACGCCGCGATGAGGAACTTCAACACCGGCATCTTGATCACGCCCGCGATCAAGCCGCCCACATCGAAAACGGGGTTGGGAATCGCACCCAGGAAGAAGATGGTCAACAGGCCATGTCGCTGCATGAAACCGCGCAGCCAGTTGTAGAAGCGGCCTTGCGGCACGATGGCTTGCCCGCCGTAGCCCGCGAGGTAACCGGTCAATTCGCCTAGCGCCGCACCCGCCGCCGCGACCACGCCCACTTGCAGCGGCCCGTACACCATCCCGGCCGCGCACGCCACCACAAACACCGGCGCAGGAATAACCAAGGTCGCATTGCCGATGATGCTGACGACGAATAAGCCTAACAAACCGGCTTCGCCCCAACTTTGAATCTCTTGTTGATAGCGCGTGGTCAGCCAGATGATGCCTAAACTCAAGCCGACGGCGAACACGAGCGTCAGCAGTCGGCCCAGGTTCGAAGGTTTCTTAGCGTCGGTGGTCATGCTTTAGCGAACACATCCACGAGGTTGAGTTCAAAGCCGGGCAATTGCTCAGACAGAAGCGTCTCGCTCTGAGCATATTGGCGGTGCAAAACGTAGTCTTCCTGATGCAGCCGATAAACCGCAATCGTCTTCGCATCCGTATCCACCATCCAGTATTCGGCAATGCCCGCTTGCGCATACTCGTGATACTTGACGCGCTTATCGCGGTGATGCGAGCCGGGCGAGTGGACTTCGATGACCAGATCGGGCACACCCCAGTATTCGGACGTAATCCGATCGAGATGCGCGGTCGACAAATACATCAGGTCGGGTTCGCGGAATTTGCCCGGCCACAATCGGACCGGCAGCGGGGCCACGCGAATTTCGCCCAGCACATGTTCCATCAAAAAGCGCAAGATGAAATAATGCAAGCGACCAACCGCATATTGATGGGGATCCGTCGGCATGTCCAATACCTCCAGCTTGCCGTTTGAGAGTTCGATCAGCCGATTGGATCGATCGGACACGCCGAGGTATTCGTCCTCTGACCACTGACCCTGCGGGGGGAACAATTCAGCAATGGCGTGCGTCAAACGCCGTCGCGGGGGAGTTGCTTTAGTGAGTGTCATGGTTGTGATCTCCGGCAGTAAGCCTCGGTTGATCTCGTAACCTGAATTATAGCAGAGCACACCAGCCCACCGGATCGCTTACTTCTTCTTGAACTCAAAGAACCACAGACCATACAGGCCAAACAGCGCCATCCCCCCGCCGATGAGATAGCCTTCCAGCACATTCGACTGCGTCACGAGGACAGCGGCCAGACCAAAGGCCCCGCCGATGAGGTAGTGAATCATCACCGCTTCGCGGGTCGTGAAGCCGAGTGCGACCAATCGGTGGGAGACGTGATCTTTGCCCGGCGTTGTGAGCGGATTTTTCCCCCGGCGCAGGCGCGAGATGAAGACGAGTGTCGTATCGAAGATGGGCATGCCCATGATCAATACGGGAATCATCCACGTGACGAAGGGCACGTTTTCCGGGAAGCGCAGTTTGACGCCGATGGCGGCCAGCATGAAGCCCAGGAACAGGCTGCCTGTATCACCCATGAAAATACTGGCCGGATTGAAGTTATAGAAGAGGAAGCCCAGGGCCGCGCCCAACAACGCCGCGGCTAACGCCCCGACATAGGTCTGCCGGCTCAAAGCCGCCGTGACCATGAAAAAAGCGGCGCAGACTGCGGCCACACCGCTCGATAGGCCATCCATGTTATCCAGCAAGTTGAGGGAGTTGGTCAAGCCCACAATCCAGATAAGCGAGACGAAGAAGTTCAGCCACTCAAACGGCAGCGACGTAATCCGCACGCCGGACAAGATCAACAGACAGGCCGCCAGGAATTGGCCCAGCAATTTTAGGATTGGCCGCAGTCCCCAGCGATCGTCGTACACGCCCAGCAGCGACATGAAGGCCGCGCCGAACAACACCGTAACCAACTGCTGAAACTCAAACCGGTCTTGAAAGATCAACAGCGTGGCAATGCTGGCCACGACAATGGCCGCGCCGCCCAGCAGCGGCATGGGCCGCGCATGCACCTTGCGCGGATTGGGATGATCCATCACACCCAGCCGCGGTGCGACCCGGCGCGCGATGGGCGTCGCGCCAAATGCGATCAACAATGCTCCGACGAAAACTAATAATGGAGTAAGCATGCGCCGCCCCTGAAAAATAAGCCGAGACGTTCAGGTTGAACGTCTCGGCAGTGGTTTACGGTACAGTGGTCGTCACGGGCGAGGTGAGTCCCAGTGACCCTTGTAATTGGGTGATCAGGGAACTGATGTCGGCCTTGTTCGCTTCCGGCGCTTTCTCCAGCGCCTGCTGCGCGGTTTGCAGGGCCAACTCCACTTGCCCGCTTTGCGCCAACAAAACGGCCAGCACACGCAAATCGTCCCACAAGTTCGGATCGTTGGCGGCTAGCTGTACCACGCGCTGCTGAGTTGCCAGCGCCTCGCTTAAGCGATTCTGCGGGAAGTAGACGTTGCGCGCCAGCGTCCGCAGACCGGGCAGGAAGTCCGGTTGCTTCTCCAGATAGGCCAGCGTAATCGTCTCGACGTCGGTGTAGTTCCCCTGCGACACCAGCATATCGGCCAGTCCGCCCCAGGCATCCGTACTATTGGGATTCCACTTCATCGCCAGTTCGTAGTTGCGGCGAGCCTCGTCAGTCTGGCCCTGTGAGCGCGCCAGCTGCGCCAGGATCAAGTAGGTCTGCTCGAATTGCTGATCGAGCGCCAACGATTGATCGAGCTTGGCCCGTGCGTCTTGCATAAAGGCCTCGGCGCCCGCGGTATCACCCGCCGCGCGCGCGCTGTCCGAAGTCGCCATCAGCACCGTCGACCACTCATTCCACAAGATGGCATTGTTGGGACTGAGCGTCGTGGCGATCTGGTATTGGGCGGACGCCTCATCGAGTTGCGCCTTGCGTACGACCGGATCGGCCGCATACAGATCGGCCCAGCGGCGATGCAACCGCGCAAGGTTGGCGGAATGATCGGTGTTGAGCGGATTCAACAATCGGGCGTTGTCCAGCACCACTTTAGCCGCCAACAACGAGTCTTGTTTGCTCAGGCTGTAGGTCTGCTGGAAGGTCAGTTTCAAAATGCCCGATAAACTATTACCGGCCGTGGCCAGAATCGATTGGCCTTCCGGTGCCTGCGAAGCCTTTTCCAGATAGGCCGCGCCCAACCACAGATAGTAGAAGTCCTCATCGGGCGCCAGTTCCAGCACGCGCTTATAGTGCGCAATCGCCACGTCCCACTGGCCCTGCGCGCGCAGCGGATCGGCCTGCTTGTACAGCGTATCGGCCCGAATGGAGTTGAGGTTGGTCGTAATCACCAGCACAATGACAATCAGCGCCACCGGCACCACCGCCGCCAGGCCCCAATCGCTGGCCGACTTGCCCTGCCACGTGCGCGTCTGAGTCATCGACACCGCCGCGATGCCGAGCATGAGCAACAGCACCACGACATAGAAGGTCGCCAGCAAACCGCCTACCGTGTCGGCGAGTTTAAGCAGTTCGTTCACACGCTGCGCATATTGATCGAGCGTGGTAATCTGCGTGCCCTGAATGATCGAGCCTAAACTCAACAATGTGCCCGCATGGATCAACCAGAACGTCAACGCCAACCCGATCGATGTCCCGTACCAGACGCCCGCCGCCGGCCAGACCTCCTGCGTCGTCAGCAGATCGCGCCGCCGCAATTCCGTAATGCTTAACAGGCCGCCAAACAACCACGTCACAAAGAACATCAACAGCGCGCCCATGGACTCGCGATTGTTTTGATAGGGCAAGCGCGTCAGCGAATTCACGATCAACTGCGTGGCCGAACTGACCGGCGTGCTTGAACTCTGATTCGAACTGGTGATGAATTCATAGCCCAGGGTCGATAGCACCAACGCGCCGATCAGCGCCAGCATCAGCACCGAGCCTAACCAGGGCGTGGTCCGGCGCGGCTCGCGGCGAACCGTTGTCACCGGCGCGGTGGGCCGCACTACTTTCTTCTTATGACGCGGCAGGTTCGCGGACTCTTTCGTCGCGGGCGCAGCCGGGGCAGGCGTCACGGGCATCGCCGCTGGTTTCGGCGCTTCTTCATCCACCGGCACCCACTTCAACCCCGTCAATACCAGCAACGCCGCATAGGTCCAGAAATACGTGCGCGTCGAAGCGATGGCGATCCCGGCCAGGCCGATTTCCAGATAGTGCGCCAGAATGCCGCCGAACAGCGCAATGATCAGGAATAAGTGGCCGCTCATCTCGACGGGCTGCCCTGCTGTCCGACCAAACGCCACTCGCCCGATGGCGAACAGTGCCCCGAACAAGATGACGCCGCCGACCGTCGCCGCCGTCATCTCGACTATGCGATTGGCCGAGGTAAACGTGGCAAAGAAGATGGCAAAATCAAGAATCCCGATCAAAATCGCCGCGATGATGATATACACGCGCCGCGAGACTTGGAAGTGGAACAGCGCAAAGGTGATCACGTAAATGACCAGGCCGCCGGTCACACCGCCGGTCCAGCCCGGCCCGAAGAAGTTGGGCTGTAAAGCAACAGCCAACAACCCCGCACCGGCAATACCGCCCGCCACCATCAGACCGATCAACAGCCACGCCGCGCGCCGACTGGGTATCCAACCGATGAACTTCAATGCGAAGAAGAACACGCTTAGAAACAAGAACTGCTCAACTACAAAGCCTAAGCCGCCCGTAATCACCAGCGAATCCCACACTTCATTGTGAGATCGATCGGGCGAAGCGTTACGCGCCTCAAGGTGCGCCAGATCAGGCGGATAGAACGGGTTATAGGCAACGTACATCGACTCTGGCCCGTAGCCAATCAGCGGTCGCGCGAAGTTGAGGCTATCCGTCGTGCCATCCGGGAATTTCAATGGATCATGCGGCAGCACTAACTTGGCCGCGCCTTCCCAGATCAACGAACGCACCTCGCCCGTGCCGCCTTCGGTCTCAAACAGCGACGACAGTCGGCCAAAAGCGCCGCTCGTCCGAAGTTCCACCACCGCCGGCATGTCGGAGAAGTTGACCAGGAACAAGCCAGCCGCGCCCACCACCGAAAAGAAAATCCACGACGCCCACAGCCAGCGCGCCGCCGTACGTCGAATACCGGCCACGATCAACAACGGCAGCAGACCGCCCAAGAGTGCGGCCACCACCACCAGTGAAATCTTGGTAATGGGAAACAATTTGAAAACCAAGAAAGCTCCGGCCGCCGCTCCGGCGATGCTGAACAACGACACACCCAGCGCCTTAAGCACATCCAACATCGTGATTGGGAAGCGGATCTCAGTCGAATCAGCCTCAGCCACGGCCTGACTGTGCAGCGACACCCGCAACAACAACAAGCCCACCAAGCCAAAGATGAACATGCCCGGCAACCAGCCCAGCAGCGGGCCGCGGCTGTCCGCAAAGCCAAAAGCAATCAGCTGTACCGCGCCGATAAACACATAGCTGCTGGCGCGCAAAATGTCGGACGCGCGCGACTCTTTCTCCGTCAAAATCACGCGGAAACTCTCGATAATGCGGCCCAGCGTCAGGAAGAACGCCATGATCAAATACGCGGCGACGAAAATGGCATTACCCATATTCGACGCCACACGGCTGGTCACATCGCCGCCCCACGGCAACGGATCGATCGACGTGGTTCCGTCGCCATGCTGCAACAGACCGTAAAACGCAATCGGCAGACTCGTGATCACGGCCGCCGTTACCAGTCGATCCAATTGCTCGCGCCGCCGCATATTCAGCAGCAACATGAAGAAGATGACGATGTACGAGAACGTGCTGTAAGTGCCCTGCAAGCGCTGATACGAGCCCATAAAGCTGACTCGCGGCGCGATCGACAACACCGACGCCACCAGATACAGTCCCACCAGAATCAACGTCGGCAGCACCAGCGGCGTGCGCCACGTCACCCGATCGGTCCGCGTCCGTGCGGATTTCCGCTCCTCCAACCACTTGATGAGCCACGCCCCCACCATCACCAGCGCGATCGAGCGGACCAGCGTCAGCTTGTCCGGCTCGAACACCCGGCTGGAATAGACATTGAAAAACAACGGAGCCAGCACCAGCGCCGCCAGCCAGCCCGCTTCGATCAATCGTTCGCAAAAAGCACTCAATCGGGTCGAATTCGTCATAGTCTGTCTCTAATAGAAAAGTGTCGATCGCCAAACGCGAGCAATCATACCATAGGTTAATCACAGACCAAATCGCGTGATGTTAAGCTGAGATGAGGGTCTGATACAGCGCCAACACCCGATCGATCATCCGCTCGACCGAGAACTCCGCCTGCGCCCGCGCCCGCGCCGCCGCCCCCAACGTCTTACGCCACGCCGCATCCGCCAGCACACGATTGATTCCATCCGCCAACGCGCGCGGATCATTCGGTGCCACCACCAGCCCGGTCTGCTCGTGCTGCGTCACATACGATGTGCCCGTGCCCAACTCTGTGCAGATCGTCGGCACGCCGCTCGCCATCGCCTCCACCTGCACCAACCCAAACGCCTCGCTGGAATGCGTCGCAGGCAGCACAAACAGATCAGACTGATGATACAACGCGGGCAAATCGTCGTCAGGCACTTCGCCCAGCCACGTCACCTTATCGGCCACGCCGCGCGCTTGCGCCAACGCTTGCCACTCCGCCAACATCGGACCGATACCCACCACCAGCAACTGCGCATCAATCTCAGATAACGCATCGATCAATACATTGAGTCCCTTGTAATAGCGCAAGCGCCCTACAAATAACAAGAACGAGAATCTTCTCACTCGTGACGACGTCACAAGCGGATAACGCGCCCGCACCCGATCGATCTCCGCGCCCGACGGTTCCCGCAAAAACCGATCGAGCGGGATGCCGTACGGAATCAAGTGCAGTTTGGGGTGATGTGGCTGTAGATAAAGACTGTTCTTCATCGGCGGACTGCCATAGATCAAGGCATCGGCCTGCTTCAAGATGTGCTTCATCAACGGCTTATAAAAACGCAAGATGCTGGCCTGCCGCACCACATCGCTGTGATAGGAAATCACCGTGGCCTTGGCCGGACGCAGCAACCAGTTCGCCACCTCACCCGGCGGATGCGGAAAATGCAGATGCGCCACATCCGCCTTAAGCCGCGCCGCCTGCCAGAACAACGCCGGACTGATCGGTGTGGATGCGACGGTGGCCCAGCGCGCGGCCTTGATCACACGCACGCCA
>JAGOBP010000187.1 GCA_017999195.1 Thermoflexales bacterium | reverse complement strand
GGTTCAACAGCATGGCGGATGATGAGTGGAACGACGAAATTACAGACGCGGGGGATGTTCGGGCGGTGCGAGTGAAATGGATTTAGCCACGATCAACAAGCCAAGACAACGTCGGCATAAAGCGGGCGAAATCGCCGGGGCAAACACCGCCCGATAGAACTCTGCGCCGAACGGGTTGACCAACAGCGGCGCGGACACGACAATGCCCAGGTTGACGGGGTGCTGGTGTGGCGCGTGTTGCTCATGGTCGGGCAGCGTCTCGCCGGTGGGCGTCTGACCGTACAACGCTTCGTCGATGTCGGCGTGGATGTGCGGATCGATCAGCCAGTAGTAACTCAGCCCCGGTTGAACCAGCATCAGCCAGCCGCTCACGATCAGGCCAAGCGCGACGCTCAGCCCGGATCGTGGCGAGGCCGATCGGATGGGGTGACTGAATTTCATTTGTTATATTTTGTTATTATTATCAGACTATCGCTGAATTATAAACCCTGTTATTAGTCATGTCAATCAGGTTTTTGATTCGTGGGCATGTCAGTTTGGGGGCGAAAAACAGCCATTCTCAATTTGAACGAGGAGTGAGCCTATCCATTCAGAATCAACGCCGCGATCTCCGACACATCGCTGAGCGGCGCGGGTGTTTGAGCGCTATCCGCCACTTCCGCCTCTAGCCGTGTCAACACCGTGCGCGCGTCGGCCTTCACGGCGGCCGTCGCCGCACTGTGCTGCAGCACGCGCCCGATGACGTGCGCGGCGCGATCGGGGCGGCCTTCCCGCCGCAGCAGTTCCGCGCCGATCACGCTGATCTCCAGCGAATCGCGCACCGCGCCGATGTGCTGCGCGATCTGCAACGCTTCCGCTAAATGCCGCCGCGCTTCCGCTAAATCGTTCAGGCCCAGTTGAATGCGCGCCAAATTCTGGCGGCAGTGCATCAGGCCTTCCTGTTGCGCGACCTCTGCGAAGCGAGCCAGAGCGTCCTGCTGAATCTGCAAAGCCGTCGACCACTCGCGTAGATCGCAGGCCACGCACGCCAGATTGTGCAAGTTGACGGCCATCCTGCGCCGATCGCCGTGCGCGGCGTCCAGGTCGTAACTGGCTTGAAAATAGCCGCGCGCTACTTTGAACTGCCCTGCATAGTAGGCCGTGCTGCCCAGATTGGACAAGGCCACCGACTGACCGATCTCGTCGTTAACGGCCGCCGCGCGCTCGACGGCTTCCAGAAGATGCTGCCGCGCGGCCTCGTATTGGCCCAGATTGTTCAGGACCAGCGCCAGACTGATCAGCGCATCACACAAGCCCAGCCCGTCGTCCAGCGTGCGATACAAGTCGAGGCAGCGTGTCATCAACGCCTGCGCGCCGGGCAGGTCGCCGCGCACCATTGCAAAGTAGCCCAGATAGCGCGTGACAAAGGCCTGACTGGCGATATCGTCCACCGTTTGCGACAGCGCCACGGTCTGCCGGCACGCGGCTTCGGCCCGCTCAAAGTCACTGAGCAGCGTGAGAAACGTCACCTGCCGCGCGAGCAGTTGGCCGTGCAACGCGACCCGCGCCGGATCCTGTGCCACGCAAGCGGCCGCGGCCGATAACAACTCGGCGGCTTCTGCCGAGCGGCCTTGCGAATCGAAAATCCAGAAGAAGCCGATCAGTGCGCGGGCGAAAATATCGGCGTCACTGCGTTCGAGCGCGTAGCGCCACATCAGCCGCGCATTATCGATCTCGGCTTTGATCTCCGTGATGACGGTTGCCTGACGCGTACTGCGCAGCGCCGACCTGCGCGCCGCCAGAAAGTCCGCGTAGTACGCGCCATGCCGATCGCGCAGCGCGGCGATCTCGGTCACTTTCTCGGCCGCGAACTGCCGCACCAAGTCATGCAGATCGAAGCGGCCCGCCTGCGACCGCTGCACCAACGATTGATTCACCAACCCCAGCAACATCGACGCTGAAGTGCCTGCCACGGCTTGCGCGGCCTCGCGCGTGAAGCCGCCGCGAAAGATCGACATGGCGGCCAGCGCGCGTTGCTCGGCCGGACTGAGCAGCTGCCACGAATGATCGAAGACGGCCTGCAAACTGCGATGCCGCTCCGGCGCATCGCGCAGGGGCGAGGCCAACTGTGTGGCGCTGCGCTCCAACTCGGCGGCGATCTCTGCGCACGACATGGCCCGCGTCCAGGCGGCGGCCAACTCGATGCCCAGCGGCAGGCCGTGCACCGATCGGCAGACGCGCGCGATGGCGGCCGCGTCGTCGGCCGTGATTGCGGCGGCGACGCGCTGCGCGCCTTGCGTGAATAACGCCAATGCTTCGGCCGGTGACAGGCCGTTGACGTCATATAGCCACTCGTGCTGCAAATTCAGCCGTTCGCGCGAGGTCACGATTACTTTGACCTCGGGCGCGTGCTTGACGATGTCGGCGATGAAGCGCACGCACTCGTCGCGATCGATCAGGTGCTCGAAGTTGTCGAGCACGAGCAGCAGTTCTTTGGGGCGCAGATAGTTCAATACGGCGGGTGCGGCCTGACCGGCGGGCAGCACGTAACTCAACGCTTCGGCGCAGGCCGCGCCTAAGGCGTCCAGCGAATTTACCGTGGCTAAGGGCACAAAATATGCGCCATTCAAAAACGAGCGAGCCAGGCGTTGGGCCGCGTCCAGTGCCAGACGCGTCTTGCCACTGCCGCCCAGTCCCGTCAGCGTCAACAGGCGGCAGGCCGGATCGCGCAAGCGCTGTTGAATCTCATCAAGTTCGCGTTCACGGCCGATCAGATTCGCCGGGGGCAGATGCCGGCTCAGGTTGCTGCCGGGGCTGATCAGGGCCGCACGGATGCGTTCGTATAACGTCGTCGTAGCGGCAGAGGGTTCGGCGTTGAATTCCTGCTGCATCACGCGCCGACAGACTTCGTATTGGGCCAGCGCCGCGCTGGGCTGGCCGGATCGCACGTGAGCCAGCATCAACTGGCGATGGGCTTCTTCGCGCCACGGATCAAGCGCCAGCAAGCGCGCGGCATAGTCGATGACGGGCGCGTATTCGCCGCGCGCCAGACTCATGTCGGTCAAGGTGTGAAAGGCGTGCAAGGCCAGATCACGCCAGTGCGTGCGCTGCGCCAAAGCCCACTCTTCAAATTCGGGCGCATCGCGCACAAAGACGCCTTCCAAAAATTCACCACGATACAATTCGACGGCGGCCTGCAAGCGATGGAGAACTTGATCGGGCGGGAGGCCGATCGGGTGTTTGAGCAAACGCTCGAATGCGCTGACATCGAGAAAATAAGGCGTTTCGGCGTTGAATTCGATTGTGTCGCGCGTGATGATCAAGTTGGCTTCGACGAAGCGGCGCAGGTTGGTGAGGGCTTGCCGCAAATTGTTCTTGGCGTCGGCGTCGGGCAGGTCGCCCCAGAAGAGCGTGGCCAAGGCATCGCGCGAGTGGGCGCGACGGGTGACTGCGAGGTAGGCCAGCAGCGCGGGCGCTTTGTTGGAGATGAAGCCCGTGAGGGGCGCGCCGTCCCGATCGAGCCGGAGACCGCCCAACAAGCGCAGTTGCAATTCGCCGATCATTGTGCCCCCCGGAACAAATGATTCCTAAACGATGATTGCGTATAGTGGGTTCAAGAATAACACAAGCGAACGTGTCTGACCAGAGAAACGCGACATTATTTTAGGAGACCGCACATGGAATTGTCTGTGAGTTTGCTGCAAGCGCCGAAGTTGTGGCAATGGGTGGGCATTGGTGTGGCCGTCATTGCGGTGGCGGTGGCCGATGTGCTGTTGAAGAAGGCGACGGCTTACGGTGATCTGGCGCAGGCCGTGCGCAGCCCGTGGTTGTGGGGGGCGGTGGTGTTGTATCTGGTGCAGGTCGTGTGCTTCACGTATGCCTTTGTGGCGGGTTGGCAGTTGAGCCTGATCGGTTCGCTGCAAACGGCGCTGTATGCGCTGATCGTGCTGGCGGCGGGCGTGCTGCTTTATCGCGAGTCGGTGACGCCGCCGCAATTGCTGGGCGCGCTGCTGGCGGTGAGCGGCGTGATCCTGATCAATTGGCGGTAGCCATGGCGACGGGGCCGCTGGGTTCGCTTCATTATCGATCGTATGTGCTGCGTTTCTGGGAAGAGCGTCCGCCGGGCCACGCGCCACCGGTCGGGCCGTGGCGCTTCAGCCTGGAAGATCCGCACACGGGCACGCGGCTGGGCTTTGCGAATTTCGATCAACTGATCGCGTTTCTGAACAATCAATTGCAGACTATGACCGAGGAGACAACCGACCATGACTGACACATCGATTACGACTTTGACGGCCAGTGAGATCGCGCAAGGGATCAAGGCCGGGGACTTGTCGGCGCGCGAAGTCGTTGCGGCGCACATTGCGCGCGTCGAGACCGTCAACCCGAAGATCAACGCGCTCGTCGTCCCGCTGTTTGAGCAAGCGCGTCAAGCGGCTGACGCCGCCGATGCGGCGCAGCGCCGGGGTGAGGCACTCGGCCCGTTGCACGGCGTGCCCATCACCATCAAAGAACAGTTTCTGGTCAAGGACACGGCCACGACTTTGGGGCTGGTCAGCCAGAAGAACCATCGCGCAGCGGAGGATGGCCCGCTCGTCAAGCGGCTGCGTGATGCGGGGGCGATTGTGTTGGGCAAGACCAATGTGTCGCAGCTGCTCATTTACATCGAGGCCGACAATCAACTGTACGGGCGCACGAACAATCCGTGGAATTTGGCGCGCACGCCGGGCGGCAGCAGCGGCGGCGAGGCGGCCATTATCGCAGCGGGCGGCTCGCCTTTGGGGCTGGGGGGCGATGTCGGCGGGAGCATTCGCGAACCCGCGCATTTCTGCGGCATTCACGGCTTGAAGCCCACCGCCGGACGGCTGACCATTTTCGATACACCTGCCGGGTTCTTTTCGATGGGCTTGGTGGAAGCCATTCCGCCGCAAAGCGGGCCTATGGCGCGGAGCGTCGCTGATCTCGCGCTGGCGATGGAGGTGTTGGCCGCGCCAGGACAGGAACGCTTTGATCCTACTATCGCGCCGGTCCCCTGGCCTAACTGGCGCGATGTGTCGCTGCGCGGGTTGCGCGTCGCCATGTACACCGACGACGGCTATTTTCAAGCCGCGCCGGCCATCCGCCGCGTGGTTCGGGAAGCGGCCGAGGCTTTGCGGACGCAGGGCGCGCAGGTGGAAGCGTGGGCGCCGCCGGATGTGAGCGAGGCCATGCGCTGCTTTTTCGGCATCTTTTCGGCGGATGCGTTCAACGGCCTGCGGCGGGCGCTCGGCACCGAGCGTCCCGCCCCGCAAATTGAAGGTTTGTTGCAGAGCAACAAGATTCCTCGTCGGGCACGCAAGTTTCTGGCCGGACGCTTGCGCGCCTCGGGCCGTGTGCGATTGTCGCACCTGGTCGAGGAAACCGGCGCACTCTCAGCTGAAGCGTACTGGCAGCTGCTGGGCGATCGGGCGGCGTACCGGACGCGTTTTCTCGGGGCGCTGGCGGCCGGTCAGTTCGACGCCATCATTTGTCCGCCCACCTCGCTGCCCGCCGTGTTGCACGGCAGCACAGCCAGTCTGCCCGATTTTGACAGTTATGCGCGCTTGTTCAACGTGCTGGGTATGCCGGCGGGTGTGGTCGCGGCCAGCCGCGTCCGGGCCGGTGAAGAAAGCGATCGGCCGATGAGCAAAGACCCGGTCGAGCAGATGGCCGCGCAGGTGGAACGCGGCAGCGCCGGTTTGCCGATCGGTGTGCAGGTGGCGGCGCGGCATTGGCGTGAGGACATCGTGTTGGCCGTGATGGGCGCGTTGGAAACGCATTTCAGGGCGCAGCCCGATTATCCCGCTGGGCCATCGATCTAGCATCACGGATCAATCAACTTTATCAGGACTGAGCAAAGCGCCTATGGGGGACGCTGACTCACGCCGAAGACATAGGTTTTTTGTATCTGCGGAAATCAGCGTTTTTCAGCGTCCCAATTTTATCTCCGGCAGAGTCCACTCAACCGACAAACCGCAATTTAGCTAAGGCGGCGCTGAGAGGAAGCCGAGAACGGGGCACGCCTGTGCCACAGCCTGCTCCAACCGAGCAATCTTAAAAAACAAATCAACGCCTTCTAAATCTTTAAGTTTGTGATATATTTTGCCCCGGTCTCAAACCAAACTTGACCACCGGGGGCAAGATGTACCACAAACCGCGACTTCATCTACGCAGGTCGTTCGTCCTCATCCTCTGTCTCGCCACACTGTTGATCGCGTTGAATCTGGGCAGTCTCTTGCCCGCCGCAGCCAACGTCGAGGCCGCGCAGCAGATTCAGCAGGCGTGGCAACTGGCCCAGCGCAGCGGCACCTATCGCTTCGCCACCGACATCGTGCAGACCACCTATCCCGCGCCCGCACTGGCGAACGTGGGCCGTAGCCCGCGTGAAGACACGTTGCACGTCGAAGGCGAGATCGATCAGCCCGCCCGCGCCATGACGCTGAGTCTGTGGAATAACGGCGGCAGCGTGGCCAATGCGGACGAAGCGATTCAAGTCCGCGTGGACGGCGATAAATCGTATGGGCGTACGGGCACGGGCGATTGGCAACCGATCG
This sequence comes from Thermoflexales bacterium, assembly GCA_017999195.1. Taxonomy (GTDB): domain Bacteria; phylum Chloroflexota; class Anaerolineae; order Fen-1058; family Fen-1058; genus JAGOBP01. The sequence goes on along the minus strand of JAGOBP010000187.1, from coordinate 1,074 downwards.
ATGACGTGTCGAGCGCCTTCGCGCCCGGCAATGATGTGCTGGCCTATTTTGCGGGGGCGCGCAACGTCCGATCGATCTCGGACGCCTCCACATCCGATCGGGCTGGCGGCGACTTGCCGATTGCTGATCGGGTTGGGCAACATCTCGCCTTCGATGTGGATGGCGTAGCCTTTGGCAACTACTTGCGCGATCAACTGGAAAAAGAACTCAGCGCGCAAGGCCGTTTGCCCGCCGGACTCAGCCTCGATCTGTCCAGCCAATATCGCGGCGTGTTAGGCAGCGGCGAAGTGTGGCTCGATGCCGATGGTTTCCCCCAACGCCTTGCGGTCAACATCGCCTTCCCGGAGCAAGCCAGCGGCGAACGCGTTGAAGCCCAGATTCAAACCGATTTCGCCAACTTTAATCGGGAGCGCATCGCGCAGGCGACGACGCCCACGCAAACTATGGCGGGCCTCATCGCATCATTGCCCTTGCCGCGCAGCGCGCAGGATTGGCAATCGATTGGCATAAGCGCGTTGGCGATTGCCAGCACGTTGGCCTTTGTAACGCTGATGATCTTGCAGCGTCGATCGCGCCTTTTGTACACTGCGCTCAGTTTGGTCTTCATCTTCGCCATCGTCTTTAGCCCGCTCATGCAAGCGACGCAGGTCTATGCTTTCTCTGCCGACCTCGCCGCGCAAAACGCGCAAGTTGAAAATAACCAACTGGTCGCGCAAGCCGAACACGCCGCACAAACGCAACTCGCCACGACGAACTGGAATCCGCATGCAGATCCGCTGGCATCCAACGTCCAACCTCTATCTTCCAACTTCCAACTTCCAACCTCCAACCTCCAACTTCAAACGGCGGCCACTCCCGCGCCCACCTCCGACACCGACCTCGACGGGCTGACCTACGCGCAAGAAACCTTGCTCGGCACCGATCCCGATCGGGCCGACACCGACGGCGACAGCCTTCAAGACGGTGTCGAAGCACGCGGCTTTGCCTATGGCAATCAGACGTGGTATCTCAATCCGCTCGATCCGGATACCAACGTCGATAACTTGGTCGATGGTGAAGAATGTGGTTCGGCCT
>JAGOBP010000186.1 GCA_017999195.1 Thermoflexales bacterium | reverse complement strand
CCAGACCGCTGTTGCCGTCTTCGGGAATTGCGATGGGCAAGTCCTGCGTGGTCGGCGCTTCGTGCGCGCGCACAGTGCCAGGCTTGGACAGTTCAGCGGTTAGCTGCGCTTTGGAATAACCGGGCAGCGTTTGCGCGGGCGTCAAGGCCGTGAGCGCCATGCCCAGGGCCAGCATGCCCAGACCCAGATACACCAACTTCCGATCGCCCCACTTGCGGCTCCACTTGCCGATCAAACCGCCTTGCACGGCCACTACGATGATGCCCACAAACACAAACAAAATCGCATTACCGGAAGCGTTCATGCCCAATCGATTGAGCGTGAACAGCGACAAGACCTGCTCAAAGCCGCCAAAGGCAATCTGCTGCGCGAACATCAGCAGCAACAGCAGGCCCACAGCCGGATGACCCAACGCCTTAAAAATCGAGCCGAACGAAAACGCCGCCTTCACCTTATCGGTGCCGCGCTTCTCCGGCCCGTGGGTTTCTTCCAGCCAGAACCACGTCAGCCCGATCGAGACGGCCGAAAAAGCCGCCGCCACAAAGGCGGGCACATGATAATTGTTATTGCTCAGTGACAGCGACAGGAACGCAATCACCGGCCCGACCACGAAGCCCAGCCCAAAGGCCGCGCCCAGCAAACCCAGGCCCTGCGTGCGGGTGCGCTCGGTCGTGCTGTCCGTAATCACCGCCTGCGCCGTCGAGATATTTGCGCCCGACAGGCCGTCGATCAAGCGCGCGATGAACAACAGCGGCAGCGAGTTCGCCAACCCCAACACGATGAAACCGATAAACGTCCCGATCTGGCTAATCAACAAGATCGGTCGGCGGCCATACCGATCGGACAGGCGGCCCAACAACGGCGCGCCGATAAACTGCATGACGGGATAGGCCGCGCCCAACAACCCGATCGTAAAGGCGTCGGCCCCAAAGGACGTGGCGTACAGCGGCATCAATGGAATGATGATCGTCAAGCCCAGCAAGTCGATCAGCACGATCACAAAGATCGGCATAATCTTCTTGAAATCCAGTTTATCTTCCGGGTTCACCGGTTGTGACTCTTCACGTTTGCGCGCCATGATTAATTCCACCCGCCGACGACGGCAACCGCCGCCACGACCAACACCAACGACACGACAATGCCCAGCAGATTATTGCGCGCCATCGTCTTGTCATCGGCCGCCTTCTTGGCGCGCGCCGCGAAGATATGCGCCACCACCACGGCGATGACATTGGTCACCGCATGCTCGATGCGCTGCATCGGAAAACCGATCGGGGTGGCGAGACCCGACCACAACAGGTAAATCAGCCCCAAGAGCACGTTCAAATCCATCAGGCCCGTGAAGCCCGCCACCAAGCCACGATCCAGTTTGCTGCCCGGCATCCGGCCCGCCATGACTAACACATAACGCCCGATGCCAATCACAGCCGCCAACACGATGACCCACCGCACGATCGAATGCAACATCAATACGATACCCATTGATACACCCTCCTGAGAAGTAAATTAGTTCTGCTTCGCTTTGCGTTCAAACTGCGCAATGACCTGATCCAGCCAGCGCAGTTCGGCTTCCAAGTGAAATTGCTGATGACTCACAATCAACTGCAACGAGCCGCTATGTTCCGGCACCGCGTTGATCTCAGCCAGCTTCGCCGCCAACGCCGCTCGGCGTTCCGCCAACAGCGGCAGCACATCGCTCGCCGCCAGATCATCGGCAAAGCCCAGGCCCACGTCGCCGGGAAACTTCGTCTCGATAAAGGCCGCCAGATTCTCGCGCAGCATCTTCTGATATTCGGCCTCGCCCTTCGCCGTGACGCGATACACTCGGCGCGGCGGACGGTTCCCCTCGCGCGCTTCCCGCATCGAGATCCAGCCCTGCTTCGCCATTTTGTCCAGCAGGAAGTACGCCGTTGGCTTCTTGAGATCGGTGCAGGCGGCCATGTCGCGCTCGATGAACTCGTTGAGCTTATAGCCGTGCATATTTTCGCGGCGCAGAAAACCCAGCAACAGCAGTTCGCGCTCCATACCCACTCCTGAATAGTCAAAGTTGACTAATCAGATAATAACAGGGCAGAGAACGGTTGTCAAGAGGAAAATTAACGGAGGAGAGGCAGGATGCGAGAAACAAGAGGCAAGAAGCAAGAAAATTCGGCTTTATCCTGCTTCCTGCCTCTTGCATCCTGCATCATTTTTTATGGCGCGCTTCGAGTTCGGCTTCGACCTGCGCGGGCGTGACGCCGCGCAGCGCCAGCAACACCCACAGGTGATAGAGCAGATCGGCGCTCTCTTCGATCACGCGCTGATCGGCTTGCGTCGTCGCGGCGAGGATGACTTCGATCGCCTCTTCGCCCACCTTCTTTACGATCTCGTCCGTGCCCGCCGCAAACAGCGAGGTGGTGTACGAGCCGGACTTCGGGTTGGCTTTGCGATCGAGGATGGTGGTGTAGAGGTCGGTGAGAATGGTTGAAGACATGACTTAATCCTGTTAATGCGTACTGCGTAATCCGTAATGAAAGTGGACCAAGTTACGCATTACGCTTCACGCAGTACTCGATAGAAACAACTCACTTCGCCGGTATGACACGCCGGACCCGCTGGATCAACCAACAGCAAAAGCGTGTCCGCATCGCAATCGACACGCACTTCGCGCACGCGCTGCACGTTGCCGCTCGTCGCGCCCTTGTGCCACATCTCTTGTCGGCTGCGCGACCAGAAATGCGCCTCGCCCGTTTCGAGGGTGAGACGTAGCGCCTCGGCATTCATGTACGCCAGCATCAGCACTTGCGATGTCGTCGCATCCTGCACAATCGCGGGGATTAAGCCGCGTTCATCCCATTTGATGTCCATCATCTTACGCTCTACAATTTAACCGCCAAGACACAAAGACGCCAAGAAATTCTTCAAGTTCTTCTTCGCGCCTTAGCGTCTGCCCGTGTACGCACAGCGGCGGGCCACTGGGTGTCGCGGTTTATATGATTGGCCGCACTGGCACGCCATTCTGCGCCAGATACGCCTTCACTTCCGCAATGGTCAACTGCTGATAATGAAACAACGAGGCCGCCAACACCGCCTCCGCCTTGCCGACGGTCACCGCTTCAAGGAAATGCTCCAGCCGCCCTGCTCCGCCCGAAGCAATCACCGGGATGTTCACCGCCTCAGCAACGGCACGCGTCAATTCCAAGTCGAAGCCGTTCTGTGTGCCATCCGCGTCCATGCTCGTCAACAGGATTTCGCCCGCGCCGCGCCGCTCGGCCTCACGCGCCCACTCGATCGCATCGAGGCCGGTCGGGGTGCGGCCGCCGCTGACAAAAACTTCCCATTTCTGATTGTCGATTGCTGATTGCTGATTGCTGATTGCCAATCCCTGATCCCCGATCCCTAATCCCCGAACTCGCTTGGCATCAATCGCAACCACAATCGCCTGCGAACCGGCGAGTTCTGCTCCTTGTGTAATCAAATCGGGGTTTTTAACGGCCGCTGAATTCAGGCTGACCTTATCGGAACCGGCGCGCAGAATCGCACGGATGTCATCCAGTGTGCGCAGACCGCCGCCAATCGTAAACGGGATGAAGACCTCATCAGCCACGCGCCGCGCCAACTCCGCCACCGTGTTGCGCGAATCGGACGTGGCCGTGATGTCGAGAAAGACTAACTCATCGGCCCCGGCCTGATCGTAAATCCGCGCCTGCTCCACCGGATCGCCCGCGTCGCGCAGGTTCACAAAGTTCACGCCCTTCACGACGCGGCCATCCTTGATATCTAGGCATGGGATGATGCGTTTGGCTAACATTGCTTCTTTACCTTACGTCATTGCGAGCGTCGCCAGACGCGAAGCAATCTCACCTCGGTCCGATGAGATTGCTTCGTCGCCGCAGCGCGGCTCCTCGCAATGACGACTCTCACTCCGCCGCATTCGGCGCGAAATCCGCCCAGAAATCAGCCGGAATCTTGATCGGCTGGCCCGTCACCGGATTGACCCACGCGCAAAATGCATGCACTTGCGCCAACAGCGCGCCATCGCTGACACGGTTGATTGCGTAATAACGTGTGGCCGTCGCGCGTCGCCCACCATACACCCACGTCGAGACATCCACTTCATCACCCAGCACCGCAGGTTGCAAATACTCGATGCGATTGCGCCGCACAAAGATGCCGAAGCCTGCCGCCATCATGCGCTTCACCGGCCAGCCGTACGCATCCAGAATCGCCATGCCCGCATCATCGGCATACTGCAAATACACCGTATTATTCACGTGCCACGCCGTATCAATATCGCGCCAGATCACTTTGCGGCGCTGCGTAAAAATGGACTTTGGCTCAGGCGGACGCGGCGGAAAGGCCTCGCGTGGCTCGCTGGGCGGCGGTGTGCCCTCCGGCCAAAACGCCGTGATCATCTCTGGCGGCACGGCGGTCGGGCGCTGCGTCGCGTTGTCGATGTACACCCAATCGGTGGTGGCCCGCGCCGACAACTCACTCTCGCCCACTTTGCGAAACTCATACGCCCGTCGTGATCGCACCCGCCGAAAATCGGCCACCCACGTTTTCACTTCAAACGTATCGCCATACACCAGCGGCTTCAAATATTCCACTTCGGTGTCGCGCACCAGCCAATACTGGCCGATGTCATCATAGTGCGCAAAATCATAGCCCGCGGCGGCCGACGCATCGAACGCGGCCTCTTGCATATACCGCACGTAGTTGGTGTTGTTCACGTGCCCGTAAGCATCGCACTCGCCAAAGCGCACGCGAAAGGTGCGCGTCTGAGTCCTCGGCATGATCACCCCAGATTGATGACTTGAAGTCTTATCCTTCGACTACGCGCTGAATGCGCATTCTGAGCGGAACGCAGTGAAGTCGAAGAACGCATTCGGCGCTCCGCTCAGGATGCTTGTGCCAACACATCGCGCAGATCGATCACGCCCGTATACAACGCCCGCCCGATAATCACACCCTCGATTTCAGGCTTATTTTTAAGGCCTCTCACGTCCTCGATCGAACTCACGCCGCCCGACGCGATGACCTTCAGGTCGGTCTCACGCGCCAACTCGATCGACGCTGCTGCATTCACACCCGATAGCACCCCATCGCGGCCGATGTCCGTATGCACGATCAATTCCACGCCGCTCGATCGCAACTGCCGCCCGATCGAGCTCACGTCGACGCCACCGTCACTTTGCCAGCCGCGCGTTTTCACTTGTCCATCCCGCGCATCCAAGCCCACAACGATGTGTTCCGCACCAAAAGCCTTAATCGCTTCGACAACAATCGCTGGTTGCTCAATCGCGACTGTGCCCAGGATCACACGCTCAACACCCAACGCCAACACCGTTTCAATATCTTTCATCGAACGCACGCCGCCACCGAATTGCACGCGCAAACCCACATCGCACAGCGGCCTCAGCAGCGCTCGATTCTTCGCCGCCGCGCCCGCATCATCGCCAAACGCGCCATCGAGGTTGACCACATGCAACCACGCCGAACCGGCCTCGGCCCAGCGCCGCGCCACCTTCAGCGGATCAGCCTCAAACACCGTCTGTTGATTCGGATCGCCGTATTTCAGGCGCACGACTTGGCCGTTACGAAGATCGATCGCGGGATAGATGTTCATAGATAGTTCGTGTTGCGTGTTGCGTGACATACGGACCACGCAACACGCACTACGTTACAGTGTTAAGAAATTCTCCAACAACCTCAGCCCCACCGCCTGACTCTTTTCCGGGTGAAACTGCAAACCGCAGATGTTGCCCCGTCCCACGATGGACGCAAACGGCCCGCCATACTCCGTCGTCGCGATGACGATGTCCGTTTGCTCAGGATACACCGCATACGAATGCACAAAGTACGCGTACGCGCCCGATTCGACGCCGTTGACCAATGGCTGTTCTTGCACCAGATCGAGTTGGTTCCAGCCCATGTGGGGAATCTTCAGGGCGTGATGCGTGGTGCGTGGTGCGTGAAAAAATTCTTGCATCTTGCTTCCCGTGCTCTGCACGTCTTGCATCTTGATCTTCGTCACATGGCCGGGCAATAGTCCAAGACCAACCGTGTCGCCCAATTCATCGCTGGATTCAAAGAGCAACTGCATGCCCAGACAAATGCCCATAAGCGGTTTGCCTTCAGCCACAGCAGATTTTATTGGCTCGATCAGCCCGCGCGACCGTAAGCCGTCCATGCCCGCGCGAAACGCGCCCACGCCGGGCAAGATCAGCCGTTCAGCCTGCGCCAGTTGATCGGGCGTGTCGATCAACGTCACCGCCACGCCCAAATGCGCGAAGGCTTTTTGAACCGATCGTAAATTGCTGATACCGTAGTCGATAAGACCAATCATCACATTACATCCCTACTGCGTAATACGTACTGCGTAATCCGTAACACGCACCACGCATTACGCAGTACGCATTACTCCTCACAGCGTTCCCTTCGTAGACGGAATCACGCCCGCCCGTCTTTCATCCACCAGCGTCGCCGCATCGAGGGCGCGGCCCAGCGCCTTGAATAGCGCCTCGGCTTGATGATGATCGTCGCGGCCATATTCGACGCGCGCGTGCAAATTCAAACGCGCATTGAACGCGAACGATTCCAGAAAGTGCGGAATCAACGTCGTCGGCAGGGAACCGATCGAGGGCGTGTGCCAATCGGCGGCAATGACCGCGTACGGTCGCCCGCTCAGATCGATCGCCACAAAGGCCAACGCTTCATCCATCGGCACCATCGCGCTCCCCATCCGCACGATGCCCTTACGATCACCCAATGCCTGATCGAGCGCCTGCCCCAACACGATGGCGACATCTTCCACAGTGTGATGCGCGTCGATCTCCAGGTCGCCAATCGCCTTGATTTCAAGGTCAAACAGGCCGTGCACCGCGATGTGCCGCAGCATGTGATCGAGAAAGCCTACGCCCGTCGAGACGGCGCACTGTCCGGTACCGTCGACGTTGAGGTTCACCTGAATATCGGTTTCAGCCGTGTGTCGATGAACAAAGCCTGTGCGTGTCATAAGTTTAGCGTCCATGAAAAAGAATAAGCCCACATCGCCAGCGAAGCCAGCAGCACCGGCCAGCGCCAGCGCGAAGGTACGCCCATGACGATCAACATGCCCCACAGGTAAAAGTCAACCAGCGCGCGAAAGTAAGCAATATCTTCGGCCCACAACGGCGCGCTAAACGTCAGGACGAGCAGACCATACAACACCCACGCGATTTTGATCGGCAGGTGCGTGCGCGAAGCGCGCAACATGATCAGCGGCGCAACGGCGATCATTACGATAAAGATTACTTCAAGCAGCGTGCGCCTGCTAAACGCCGCGCCGATGCCCACCGCGCGTCCGGCCAGGGCCACAAATTCAGCCAGCGGCCAGCCCAGGTCTGCGCCACTACCGGTCACCGGCCACTGCCCCCAGTGTTGGAACAGATAAACTTGCCAGCCCACCAGCACCAGCCCGGGAATCACAAACGTCTGCGGGGCAATTACTTTGCGCTGGCCCAGCACATAGGCCGCGCCCACACCGTCCACCGCCAACACCGACGTTTCCTTCGTCAGAACGGCCAGGGTAAAAAACAGCGCCGCCCACCACGCGCGCTGCCGCAGCACACACCCCATGCCCGCCAGCACCCAGGCAACTTCCACAA